>NZ_PJBX01000013.1:0-6916 GCF_002836335.1 Psychrobacter sp. Sarcosine-02u-2
AAATAAAAAAGGCGAGTGTATGCAGTGGGAAAAATGGTTTGCGATTGAATGGCCGCAAGTGCTCGGTATTTCACTATCAGCGCTTGGATTATATTTGGGACTCATTGCGTTTACGCGACTGATGGGGCTACGCAGTTTTTCCAAGCTTTCAAGCTACGATTTTGCCATGACTGTTGCTATCGGTAGCATACTGGCGTCAACCATCTTATCTGACAGCCCATCTTTGGCGCAAGGCTTAGTCGCCGTTGCGATATTGTTTCTTATTCAAGGTACCATCTCTGTCATCAGGCGTAAGTCTAAGCCTCTAAAATCACTGATTGATAATCAAGCAATTATCTTAATGGCGCACGGAGAGTATTTTTGCGATAATTTAAAAGAAGCCAATCTGACCAAAAGTGACGTGCAAGAAGTATTGCGTAAGAATGGATTGAAAGCAAAGAGCGAAGTATTCGCTGTTATTATGGAAACGACCGGCGATATGAGTGTCATTAAGCAGGATAATACTGCACCCGACTGGTCACTGTTTGACGACATTCGTGACAGCCATTTGCTAATTAATGCTAACAATAAATCTGATAAACCGCCTAGACAATAAAAACTCGGAAGATGAAATCATAGTAAAGTAGGCATTAATTACAAGGCTGTCTCTGTTATAAAGGACGGTCGAGTTAGCGTATTCGAGCAAATTAATTCTCTATTTAGGCACTCATAGACAGTTTTTGCAACAATGGTGACAAATTTATGACGCATTATTCACGGCGTTGTCTTGACCTTAGCCCTGTGCTCACGCAAGATAGACGGGTCTGATAATAACGGTTGGCTTAGCTTTAGCAGGATTTAAGCGTTTGCTGGTATATTTTTATTATTGGTAAATACTTATAAAAGTAAATACCAATAATAAATCACGACTAGCGAATAATAAATATGATGCCGCGATATCTTGGGTGAGCGGCTTATACATATTTATGTTTAAATCTATGTTAATGTGGTAAAAACCTTTAGTAGTATTTTGAACGACAATTTGCACCATAGTTTGAAAAAAATGAACCTTTGGTTCTTAATTGGTAACTTTTAATTCATAACATTAATAAACGAGGAACGTATGAAAGCATTAGTAGCGGTCAAGCGTGTCATTGATTACAACGTAAAAGTTCGTGTAAAAGCTGATAATTCGGGCGTAGATTTATCTAACACTAAAATGTCAATCAACCCTTTTGATGAAATTGCTGTTGAAGAAGCCGTTCGTCTAAAAGAAGCGGGCGTGATTGATGAAGTCATCGTCGCCTCAATCGGTCCAAAAGAATCACAAGAGCAAATTCGTGCAGCTTTAGCCTTGGGTGCTGATCGTGGGATTTTGGTCGTATCTGACGAAAAACCTTATCCATTGCAAGTTGCTAAAATCCTTAAGAATATCGCTGAAACTGAGTCTACGGATATTATCTTATTAGGCAAACAAGCCATTGATGACGACAACAACCAAACCGGTCAGATGCTAGCAGCATTGATGGGTATCGGTCAGGGTACTTTTGCGTCAGAAGTAAAAGTTGAAGGCAGCAAAGTCAACGTCACGCGTGAAATCGACGGTGGTCTGCAAACCCTAGCACTTGAGCTCCCAGCGGTTATCACCACTGACTTACGCTTAAATGAGCCACGTTATGCTAAATTGCCTAACATCATGAAAGCGAAGAAAAAGCCACTTGATGAAAAAACACCTGCTGATTTCGGTGTCGATATGACTTCTAAGCAAGAAATTATCAAAGTCGTGCCACCTTCTGAGCGTAAAGCTGGTATCAAGGTAGGTTCAGTTGACGAGTTGGTCGATAAGCTAAAAAATGAAGCAAAAGTTATCTAAGGCGTGAGTCTTTTAATATTTTTCTACGGCATATCTTGTGCAAAATGATGTTATCTAAAAGGTTTCATATTTAAGCTGGATTGGTAAATCATTTTGTACACAAACAACCGCATGAATAGATGATACGAATAAATAAAGGATAAAAATAATGGCAATTTTGGTATATGCAGAACATGACAATGCCAGTCTAAAAAAGGCAACTTTGAACACGATCGCTGCTGCTAAGCAAATAGGCGATGACGTCCATGTATTGGTCGCTGGTAGCGGCGCGCAAGCAGCAGCTGACGCAGCCGCTAAAGCTGAAGGCGTAACTAAAGTACTATTAGCCGATAACGCCGCTTATGAGCATCAATTGGCAGGCAACATCGCCCTATTGGTTGCTGACATCGCTGGTGATTATAGCCATATCATTGCTGCTGCTACTACCACTGGCAAAAACTTTATGCC
Organism: Psychrobacter sp. Sarcosine-02u-2; assembly: GCF_002836335.1. NCBI lineage: Bacteria > Pseudomonadati > Pseudomonadota > Gammaproteobacteria > Moraxellales > Moraxellaceae > Psychrobacter > Psychrobacter sp. Sarcosine-02u-2. Next base: position 2,300 of record NZ_PJBX01000013.1, read on the forward strand.
ACGTGTCGCCGCTTTACTTGACGTGAGCATGTTGTCAGAAATCTCTGCGGTCGTAGATGCAAATACCTTTGAGCGTCCTATCTATGCAGGTAACGCCACGGCAACAGTTAAGACTTCAGAAGATAAAGTGGTTTTAACAGTCCGTACAACGGCTTTTGATCCTGTGGCAAGCGAAGGCGGTTCAGCATCTGTTGAGACACTGGATAATGTTCAAGATTTGGGTAAATCAAGCTTCGTCAATGAAGAGATGGCAAAATCCGACCGCCCTGAATTGACTTCAGCAAGCATCGTGGTTTCAGGTGGTCGTGCGCTAGCAAACGGTGAAAACTTCACTAAATATATCGAGCCGCTAGCTGATAAGCTTGGCGCTGCGGTTGGCGCATCACGTGCTGCTGTTGATGCAGGCTATGTACCAAACGATATGCAAGTTGGTCAAACAGGTAAAATCGTTGCACCAGACCTCTATATTGCAGCTGGTATCTCAGGCGCGATTCAGCATTTAGCGGGTATGAAAGATTCTAAAGTGATCGTTGCTATCAATAATGATCCAGAGTCTCCAATCGCTAGCGTTGCTGATTACTTCTTAGAAGCCGATTTATTTGAAGCATTGCCTGAGTTAACTAGTAAGATTTAATGATTAATTACTAGATAAGTAATTAAGCAAAAAAAACCCGCTATTTTTATAGCGGGTTTTTTTATTATCAAATCTAAAATTTTTTAATTTACTTAACAATATTAGCTATATTCCCTTTGTCGCAATGTCTCATACAAGCACAATGACCCTGCGATAGCGACATTCAGGCTTTCTTGCCCATTAGGCTGCGGCAAGGCAATAGGGGTCGCGCATTGCATTAGCTCGTCGCACACACCTTGGCCTTCATGTCCCATAATCCAAGCAATAGGTTTTTTTAAGTCGTGTTGATAAATGACCGTATCGGTATGTGAGCTGGTGGCAAATAGTGGCGTTTGTACATAATCTAAAATATCTTGCACGCTTAACCCTTCATAAATGGTAAGGGCAAACTGTGCGCCCATACCTGCTCTGAGCGTTTTTGGTGACCACGCTTGCGCTGTTGAACTGGTACAAAGTATATTTTTAATGCCAACCGCCGCCGCCGTGCGCAGTAGCGTACCGACATTGCCGCTGTCTTGGACATCGTTCAGAATCAAGCAGTCATCATTGATGGCTTTAATACTAGGCGTTGGAATGTTAATCAGCGCCATGATATCGATGCCAGTACCCAAACTACGAATACCTTCATACAGACTATCTGCTAAAGTCAAAATAGGTGTATAAGTCGGCAAGCGCGTCAAAAGCTGCTGAACTTCGGGATGTTGATGTGCCGATTCAGACAGCAATATTTGCACAAATGGGTAATCGCTACGCAGGGCGGCATCGATAAGATGTACGCCCTCGATGACGGTCTGACCTTGTTTCGTACGCTGGCGCGCTTGTGTCAATAAGCCTTTAACCAACTTGATACTGGTATTTTTATCTGAGGTAATCAGCTCGGTTGGATTTGCTACCATAATGGATCGCTTAAAAAATATGAAGAGTTTGAATAATCAGCGTAAAGGCGATCATTTATGCCGCTATATGCCGATTATTATCAAATTGGGTGCAAGTGATTTATTTATCAGTATGTTTTAAATGTAGATTTTTAACGTAATCGACTTCGTTTTTACTGCCAAGTACCACAGGGACACGTTGGTGAATATCCGTTGGTTCTATATCCAAGATACGCTGCACCGCGTCGGTAGCAGCGCCGCTCGCTCGCTCAATCAATAAGCTCATCGGATTGGCTTCATACATCAAGCGTAACTTGCCGGCTTTATTGGCATCTTTGGTGTCAAATGGATAGGTGAATAAACCGCCACGACATAAAATTCGATGCACATCGCCGACCATCGCCGCCACCCAACGCGTGTTAAAGTCACGGCCGCGTACGCCAGTCTTGCCAGCGATGAGCTCGTCGATATATTGCTGCATAGGCGCTTGCCAGTAGCGATAGTTTGAAGCGTTGATAGCGTATTCACTAGTATCCGCATCAATCTGAACATCCTCTTCTATCAGTACATAGTCATTGCTATCAGGGTCTAGGCTAAACATCACGACATTATCAGCGATGGTTAATGCCAGTACCGTAGAGGTGCCATATAGCAAATAACCGGCGGCTAGCTGTTGATTACCCGCTTGTAAAAAATCGCTATTTGCACTGATTTGACCTTGGCGTTGGTACGGTAGGATAGAGAAGATGGTACCGACGGCCATATTAATATCGATATTTGATGAGCCATCAAGCGGATCGAACAATACCAATAAACTACCATCAGCGTTGGCAGGGGTAGCATCGTCGAGCTCTTCTGAGGCAACACCTGCACAATGCGCGTTGTTTGCCAACGCCTCTAATAATAAATCGTTAGCTAAGACGTCGAGTTTTTTCTGCTCTTCACCTTGGACATTTTGATTACCTGCTTCGCCTAAGATATCTGCTAACGCCCCTTTTCTTAATAACTGCGAGATGGTTTTACCAACATTAGTCACAGTGGTAATTACGTCATTAAGTGCCGGGTTACTGGCATCAGCGTTTAGATAATTTGCTAAGGTTGTCATAAGGTTTCCTGATAAAGACGGTTAAAATAGATAGTATTAAAATAAGTACTTTTAAAAATAAGACCAATGAGAATAAAAATTAAATAGAAGTTTGAGAGACGGTTAGATCACCTTTAATTTGCCTAAATTTGGCAAATTTTTAAATACCCAGCAAGGCGTCTTTGTCCTGACCACAAAATCAGCTACACTAGCGCTATGATTATTTATTTATGGTGTTAATAAGTGGCTTTTGATAAGGTTTGCTATATGTCTAGAGCCATTGCTCACTAAGACGCCAAAAGCTATCTTTTAAGGTTGTTTGTCATTGCGCTAAATTGTAGCAAATAAGCGCCAAAATGTCCTTGTCTGTGTGCTTAACGAGCGTAAAACGCCTAAATAATGATAATCACCTCATATCACCTAACAATAAAGATGTGCCATTATGTCAAATTCTATCGATAGTCGCTCAACACCAACCGTTTCGCCGACTGATTATGCCAAGTTTGATCCTGAGACTATTCATCAAAAGCTCAACGCCTCGCTCAGTCGTCCGCAGCTCAATAACGATGGCAGTATTCGCCATTTCTTAGGGGTAGAGGGTTTAAGTAAAGCGCAACTGCAGGCAATTATTGCCAAAGCAGAGACATTTTTTGATGATAATGGGCAACTGATTAACCGCCCTGAGCTTGAAGGCTATACGGTGATGAATTTGTTTTTTGAGCCGTCAACGCGCACGCGTACAACCTTTGAAGTCGCCGAAAAGCGTCTTGGTGCCAATGTGCTCAATATCGATATTGAGCGCTCCAGTACCAAAAAAGGCGAGAGCTTGCGCGACACCTTATGGAATCTACAAGCGATGACGGCGGATATCTTTGTGGTACGGCATTCAGCGTCAGGCGCGGCGCATTTTATGGCAACCGAAGTGACGCCAGATATTGCTATTATCAACGGCGGTGATGGCTGGCATGCTCATCCGACGCAAGGTATGCTCGATATGCTGACCATTCACCGTGAAGCACCGCGCCCGTTTGAAGAATTGTCTGTGGCCATCGTCGGTGATATTAAGCATTCGCGGGTCGCACGCTCAGATATCAGTGCGCTGCAAACCTTGGGAGTTAAAGATATTCGTGTTTGTGCGCCGCGTACCTTATTACCCAAAGGTATTGAGCGTTTTGGCGTGCAAGTTTATGAAGATATGAACGAATGCGTCACCGACTGTGATGTCATTATGGGATTAAGAATACAAAATGAGCGTATCGGCTCGCCGCTGCTGGCGTCGTCGAGTGAGTATTATAAACACTATGGTATTACGCCTGAACGCCTAGCACTGGCTAAACCCGATGCGTTGGTGATGCATCCTGGGCCGATGAATCGCGGGGTTGAGATTGCCTCAAGCGTTGCCGATGGTGACCAGTCTGTTATTTTAAAGCAAGTAAATAATGGCATTGCGATTCGCATGGCAGTGTTATCGCTGGCTATGGAAGGTCAGCGCGCGCATCAAGCGGCGAGTCAATAATCCTCTGCTGCCCTATTTTAATTATCAAAAAGCGCCGTAAAACCATGTCCCTTCTAGGGCGTGGATATCAGGCGTCAGCTATTGTCGCTCAGCCTTAAAACAGACTTGTCAACCAAACTTATTAAGACCATAATCACTCTATGAAAACGCTCAAGTGTCGCATCAAAGACAAACACGCCAATCAGCTAAATAAACTGGCTGGTGCGGTTAATTTTGTGTGGAACTATGTGAATGATTTGAGTTTTAAGCATCTTCAACGCACCAATCATTTCTTTTCCGCTTATAATATTGCAGCTTATGTAAAAGGTAGTGGCGAGTTTTTGAATTTGCACAGTCAAACCTTACAAGCCATCACCGAAACCCATGCTAAATCTCGCAAGCAATTCAAAAAAGCCAAACTAAACTGGCGAACCAATAACCCAAAATCTAAGCGTAAATCACTTGGTTGGATTCCTTTTAAAAAAGCAGCAATCAAATACTTAGGTGTCAAAAAATCAGGAAAGAAAAG
>NZ_PJBX01000014.1:0-6654 GCF_002836335.1 Psychrobacter sp. Sarcosine-02u-2
GCTTTTTTACCTGCTTTTTTGACACCTAAGTATTTGATTGCTGCTTTTTTAAAGGGAATCCAACCAAGTGATTTCCTTTTGGCGTTTGGGTTGTTGGTTCGCCAGTTTAGTTTGGCTTTTTTGAATTGCTTGCGAGATTTAGCGTGAACCTCACTAATAGCTTGTAAGGTTTGACTGTGCAAATTCAAAAACTCGCCACTACCTTTTACATAAGCCGCAATATCATAAGCTGAAAAGAAATGATTGGTGCGTTGAAGATGCTTAAAACTCAAGTCATTCACATAGTTCCACACAAAATTAACCGCACCAGCCAGTTTATTTAGCTGATTGGCGTGTTTGTCTTTGATGCGACACTTGAGCGTTTTCATAGAGTGATTATGGTCTTAATGAGTTTGGTTGACAAGTCTGTTTTAAGGCTGAGCGACAATAGCTGACGCCTGATATCCACGCCCTAGAAGGGACATGGTTTTACGGCGCTTTTTGATAAAATACGTTTACATTTTTCTGTGACTAAAAAAAGCCTCTAATGATTAGAGGCTTTTCTATAATAAGCTACAACTAAAATTATTCAGCAGTTTTTGAAATCACTTCATTTAAAATCCAAACCGGCTTAACCACTTTCGTTGCTTCATTCATAACCGCTTCTTGACGCACATCTAGAATATAGCGATAGTTTGGCTCATAAGTAAAGCCTTGAATATCACCATTTAGAGGCGTGTAGTTTTTCTGATAAGTCTGGCGATATTGTAGGCACTCTGACTCAACCATAGTACCACTCGCGGTGGGCAGCTCACACACCGCTTTAAGTGGTGCTATTTCAATTTTGAAACTTGGAATGTTAACCACTTTCACATTCACAGGTTCGCCTTCGACCACCATAGTACGCTCATCATTCATACCCATGGTAGAACAACCTGACAAGACAAAAGTCGTCATCAATGCCGCAATTGCTAATTTTTTCATTATTAAATCCTCAGTTTATTTATTAGTATTAATCATTACCTTTCAAACTCATTTTAATCAATTATCACTATTCAAAAGGTAGCAAGCAGTCATAAAGATACTGTTAATCAGAAAGTCAATCTAAGCTCATCTAAAATAAAAACGAACACAATTGATATAAATTTCCTCAACTATTAATAGTACCGTCTATTGTTTACTGCAATCAGTATAGGTCGAACCGATGCCTAGCCTCTATAACTGCTTTGTAAAGTAACGTCAGCTTTTGCAACTGCTGTTAATAAACGGTTTAAATTAGACCGTATTTAATACAAAAATATTGAACATAAAAAAACGCTCAAAGCTAACATTATAATGGATGGCTTTGAGCGTTTTTATAAAATGATAGATAACTTTTAACTGCGATAGTCCGCATTTATCTTAACGTAATCATAAGACAAATCGCAGGTATAAACGGTATCCTCGGCATCACCGCGGGCCAAATTAATATGAATGGTAATCTCAGGCTGGCTCATGACTTCTTTGCCCGCCGCTTCCGTATAACTTGGCGCCACACCGCCATTTTGACAAATCATCACTTCATCTAAATAGACATCGACTTGCTCGGTATCAAGGTCGTCGATACCTGCATAACCAACCGCTGCTAAGATACGTCCCCAGTTGGCATCACTGGCAAAAAACGCCGTTTTGACCAGTGGTGAATGGGCGACCGCATACGCCACATCGCAGCATTCTTGCGTAGTATTGCCACCCGTGACTTTTACCGTCATAAACTTGGTCGCGCCTTCCCCATCTCGTACAATCAATTGTGCCAAGCGCACAAACACTGCTGTTAAGGCGTCAAATATCGGCTGATAATGCGGATGCTCTGGGCTATCAATAATCTCCGAGCTCGCTGTTCCGGTTGCAATCAAGACGCAGCAATCGTTGGTTGAGGTATCACCATCGACAGTAATGCGGTTAAAGGATTGCTCATTAATTTTGCTCAGCATTTCTTGCAATAAGTCAGCGGCGATATTGGCATCAGTGGCCACATAGCCAAGCATGGTCGCCATATTGGGGCGTATCATTCCCGAGCCTTTTGACATGCCCGTAATATGATAGCTGATAGCATCGACATCAACCTTTTCACTGGCAAGCTTTGGAATCGTATCCGTCGTACGAATACCATTGGCCGCGGCCAGCCAATTATCGGCGGCCAAATTGGCTAAGGCATTGTCTAAGCCTGCGATAACAGCATCACTGTTTAGTGGCTCGCCTATCACGCCTGTCGAAAATGGCAAAACAGTACTGACATCCACGCCCGCTTTAGCAGCTAGGGCGCTACAGATATCAACCGCGCGGCGTTTACCATCAGCGCCCGTACCGGCATTGGCGTTGCCGGTATTGGTGATTAAATAACGCGGGCTGGCTTTAGCAAAGTGTTCACGTAAAACACGTACCGGTGCGGCACAAAAGGTATTTTTAGTAGTCACAACCGCAGTGTTGGCGCTATCAGCAATCTCTATCACCACCAAATCATCGCGGTCTTTGTAGCGTACGCCTGCAGCGGTGGCGCTTAGTTTAATCCCATCAATAGGATAAATCGTATTAGGTACTGCAACGTTGCCGACAGCCATCATTCAATCCTTATTCATCAATGCTGATGTATTATTGGTTATAAATTATCTTTATAAAATTCTAGTTATTCGTTTTTAGTTCTTAAAAACGAATGCTAAAAATCTGATATTAAAAGTCTATGGTTCAAAGCCAGTTATTATACTTTATTTAAATCAAACGCTGCCCAAATTGGCGCGTGGTCAGACGGTTTTTCCATGCCGCGTAGCTCATAGCTGATACCAGCATCGACACAATGGTCGATCAAATCTGCCGTACATAAAATATGATCTATACGCAGCCCGCGCTTAGGATCATCATTGAAACCGCGACTGCGATAATCAAACCAGCTATATAATTCGGTGCTGTCTGGATAATGCAGACGATAAGTATCGGTCAGCTCTCGCGCCATCAAGTTACCATACCATTCGCGCTCTTCAGGTAAAAACGAGGTTTTTCTATTTTTAAGCCAGCGCTTGGCATTGGCCTCGCCGATACCAACATCGATATCTTCTGGGGCAATGTTCATATCACCCATGATAACCAGCGAGCGCCCTTCTGCCTTTAGTGTATCAATATAGGTTATCAAATCCGCATAATAGGCACGCTTCATAGGAAACTTAGTCGGATGGTCTTGGCTCTCGCCTTGCGGAAAATAACCGTTAAGCACATCCACTTCGCGACCGTCGAATACATAGCGGGCATGGATAAAGCGCTTCTGTGCCTCTTCATCTTCTCCCGGAAAACCTTTTTGCACAAAAATAGGGGCAATTTTAGATAATAATGCGACGCCGTAATGCGCTTTTTGACCAAAATACTCGACGTGATAGCCCAAACCTTCCACATCTGCGAGCGGAAACTGCTCGTCGTGTACTTTGGTTTCTTGCAGACCGATCACATCAGGGTCGATAATCTCTTTTATCGCTTCTAACTGATGTTGACGAGCGCGAATACCATTGATATTAAAACAAACAAAACGGGTCATAAACTATCCTATCATTATGAATTGAAATAAAATCTTTCTATAACAAGTATTTTTATAAAATAAAGCAAGCAGCAAGAGATGATAAATAAAGGCTTATCATAACAGACATCGCCACAGCTAGCTGTTGCGCGCCTTTATCTCTTACGATAGAGTAGCTGTCATGAGTAACAATCTAAGCATTGTTATTTCTTATTTTTTATTTTTATAACCTTATATATCAACCTCTTAAACTCTACATGCTATTAATGGCGCAAATTTACTGAGTAACCTGATGACAACCATGAATAAAAATACCGCTGCACAATCGATGCACGCAAGCACCCCGCTATTTGCTACTGATTACAATGTCTATATTAACCATACTGATGCTGGCGGCATCGTCTACCATGCCAATCATCTGGTGTTTTTTGAAAACTGCCGCCGCGACTGGTTCACCAAGCTTGGTTTAAATGGCTATTTTTTGCAGACCGATGATGGTGAGATTCAGCATTTTGTCGTTAGCCAAGCAGATTTGCAGTATAAAAAAGCCATTTTATTAGATGAGGTCATCAACGTACGCATTGATAAGGTTGAGCTAAAACCTGCCAGCATTATATTTTATCAAAGTATCCATCGCTTAGCGCCGAATGACAATGATATTCCTCAGAAAAGTACTGCCTTTTCAAACACTACTTTATTAAGTCGCGCTAAAATTGTCATCGCTTGCGTGCAAAACCAAGTCACGCCAGACTCTGCAAGCAATAATAGCGCACCCATGCGCCCTATTCGTGTACCGCAAAAATTAAGCGAAACCATTAATCAAGCAATAACCGAACAATAACCGCACATAGTGCCGATTCAGTCTCGTTTAAAGTTTAAGTAAAAACGCACTACTCTTTAACCTATCGCTATTCCTTTGCAGTGATATTTTTAGGCACGACTTAAACGGTTTTTAAGTTATATATCGTATTTATCCAAAGACCATCTTAAATTTTTATCCAAATATCAGTATGTTTCACTACCACCTCATTGATGGTCTTTTTTTTCCTATAGAAGCATTTATTTATAAACTTTTAATGTGTACTGGGCAGTACTCGCATGCTAATATTGCCTTTACTTAGATTCATGCTAATGTGTTGCTTAAATGTATCATTATATCGTCGATACATTATATTTTAGTTGCAAAGAAACTTAGTAGTCCGTCAATAGATAAGGATGTTATCAAACTCAGCGGCCATTGCTTTACGTCAGCGCTGATTTTTTATTGACACGGATACGACTGCTTAACGATAGAAACTTAATTGAAATTCCAGGACGCTGACTATGACGTTGAATAAACCTTGGCTTGCCCAATATACCTAAGAGTGTGCCGAAAACGATCGATCCAGATAGATATGGCAGCATCGTGGAGCTGTATGAAGAGTGTTTTGATCGCTTTCGTCTGCATCCTATGAGTATCGGTATGGGCGTGACTCATACCTATGATGACATTGATAAGGCTTCTCTTGCCGTCGCCGCTTGGCTACAAGCACAAGGACTGCCTCAAGGCAGCGTGGTTGCGCTGATGATGCCAAACGTGCCGCAATACTTGCCAACCATGATTGGTATTTTGCGCGCAGGTTACGTCTGTACGCCCGTTAACCCTCTTTACACTGGCCGTGAACTGCGCCATCAGTTAAATGACTCAGATGCAAAGGTTATCTTTGTGGTGGATAATTTCGCTCAAGCGCTCGAGCAAGTGATTGATGAGACGCAAATTAAGCGTATCGTCTTATCAAAAATGGGCGATATGATGGGCCTCAAAGGTATTTTAGTAAATACCATTATCCGTCAAGTCAAACGTTTGGTGCCCAAATACAAGCTAAACGACCCTAAGCATGAAGTCACAAAGTTTCCCGATGTGCTCAAAAAAGGCAAAAACCTACCCTTCCAAAAGCCAAAAATGACTTTGGATCAAAAAGCATTTTTACAATATACCTGTGGTACGACCGGACTCTCTAAAGGTGCGATTTTATCTCAACGTAATATCGTCGCAGGAGCCATGCAATCAGAAGCATGGACGCGCCCTATCACGTCAGAGATTAATGAAGTTTATATCAATATGGTCATGCCCTACCGCTGTATCATATTTTTGCCTTTATGCTAAGCTCACTCGGTATGCGTTCAGGCTATACCTTTATCCTAATACCCAATCCACGCGACATACCTGGATTTATCAAAACCTTATCTAAACAACCGTTCCATATTTCCCCAGCAGTTAATACTTTGTTTAAAGGCTTGCTTGATAATCCAAACTTTAAAGACCTTTATTTTAGCTCGCTACGTATCTCGCAAGCAGGCGGTATGGCAGCGACCGAACAGACGGCAGCGCGCTGGCTTGAAACCACTGGTTGCGCCATGATTGAAGGCTGGGGTATGACTGAGGGTGTGGCTGTCGGCACTGCCAACGTTGTTACCGACCATAAGTTTAACGGCACTATTGGCGTCCCAGTCCCGAGCGTTGATGTCATCATCATAGATGAAGACGGCAAGCGCGTCGGTGTCAATGAAGCTGGTGAGATGTGTGTTAAAGGTCCTAACGTCACCTCAGGTTATCTGAATAGAGACAGTAGCGAAGACTTTACTGAAGATGGTTACTTTCGCACGGGCGATATCGTCAGTATGGATGAAAAAGGCTACTTTAGATTATTAGACCGTAAGAAAGACATGATTTTGGTCTCAGGCTTTAACGTCTTTCCTAACGAAGTAGAATCCGTGATGCTTGATTGTGAAGGCATTCTTGATTGCGCGGTGATCGGTATTCCTGATGAGCGTCAAGGAGAAGCGGTCAAAATCTACGTCATCCCTGCCGACAATAACGTGACCAAAAACTCGATTAAAGAATTTGCTCTAGACAATTTAACCGGCTATAAATGTCCGCGTTATATCGAGTTTGTTACTGAGCTACCAAAGAGTAACGTTGGTAAAGTACTGCGCCAAAAATTGCGTGAAAAACACATGTCAGATAATCCGCAAACCTTATAGTCGTTAAGACTCTCAGTAGTTAAGACTTATAAGTTTCAAAAAATAAAAGCCCACTATATACAATGTAGCGGGCTTTTTGTTGCGTTAATTTTTCTTGATTAGTTTTAAAA
>NZ_PJBX01000015.1:0-6547 GCF_002836335.1 Psychrobacter sp. Sarcosine-02u-2
AAAAAAGCACAGCAACCAGTCCTATAATTCTAAAGTCTGTTATAGATGGTTCCATATTAACAGTTTATTTTGAGTAGTCTGTTAATATGTTTGAAGGGTGAAATAGCTAGTTCCCTTGGGGTATATCCTAAAGTGCATCGTAAACAGTTATACATGAGCTAGCTATTTCAATTAAAAGCTTACAGGCTATATCATAGTAAATCCTAAATATATCGAGCTAGAATTGACGGACAACTTAAAGCTAATGTCAGGATAGTCTTGATTTATCTCATTATGTCTATATTATTGGACATATAGAAACAACTAATACTATACTTTTAAAAAAAGTTCGATGAAAATGTTTATGTGATTTGTGCATTAGAATCCTGATGAACCATCTGATTGGTATAGATAATTTATATTATCAAGCATATGTCGCATGTTTATCAAAGCAAGCAAATCAATCGTGTGTATTTACAGGGCTTACTATGAAAAACATCCTATTTCTTTGTGTCGCTAATTCGGCCCGAAGCCAAATCGCTGAAGGATTGGCCAGATATTATCTGCCAGAAAGCATCCAGGTTACGAGCGCTGGATCTATACCATCTAACCTTAATCCTTATGCCATTAAGGTGATGGCAGAGTTAGGTATTGATATCAGTCAACAACATGCCAAAGCAGTTGAGGAGCTAGACACCCACCTTGTAGATGCTGTTATAACTCTGTGTGCTGAAGAGGTCTGTCCTATTTTTTCAAGAGATGTTCAACGGCTGCACTGGCCGCTAATCGATCCTGCAATTGGTTCAAGTTCGTCAGACGAAGCACTTGAGCGTTTTAGAATGGTGAGAGATCAGTTGCGACAACGAATTTTAGTATTGGCGGAGCTAATAAAAATGCCATCTGGTATCGATTCTATAGAGTCTCATACTAGTATTCGAGTCAATGATTTAGCGAAGAGTACGGCGTTTTATAGCTGGTTATTAAACACGTGGCCAAAAGAGTGGACCCATCGATATGCGACCTTTATTCGCCCAGAACTAAACTTGAATATGGTTCTGGTCGTCTCTGATGGTAAAGAGCTTAATCATGACACGCTTTATCATTTAGGGGTAAATGTGAATAACCAGCAAGAAGTTATTGATGCTTTTTTTAGCGCAAAAGATGCTGGCTTAACTGTTTTTAAACCACCGAGAACCACTTGGAAAGGCACACCGTTACATGAATTATGGCTAAAAGACCCTGATGGTAATCTAATCGAGATTTATGCACGTCTAACAGATACAGAGATTTTAACAAAACCCCAAAATGAGCAGCCTACTTTTTTAGTAGCAGGAACTGATACTGAGGATAGTGATGTCAACTAAGATATTTGACGTGATAGTAATTGGCGGCGGTCAAGCAGGTTTGGCGGTAGGGTATTACCTGAGACGTGCTAAGCTTGATTTTATTATCCTCGATAATCAAATCCAAAGTGGTGGAGCGTGGCGTCATACTTGGCCATCACTAAGGTTGTTTTCTCCAGCAGTAATGAGCTCACTACCTGGTAGGCTCATGCCAAAGGCTAAAGATAATGAATACCCGCATCGAGATGAGGTGCTCAGTTATCTTGCTGATTATGAGCAGCACTACCAGCTGCCTGTGTATCGACCATATCAGGTGACCAATGTACAACGAGATAGTGAACACAACTGTTTGCGAGTGACGGATGGAAAATTTACTTGGTTGGCTAAAGCAGTGGTTAATACGACAGGTACATGGAGTCATAGCGTTATACCAACGCTTGAGGGTCAAGAGATGTATCGCGGTGAGCAGTGTCATTCTGCAAACTATGCGGGTATTGAGACGTATAAAGGCAAGCGGATACTGGTAGTCGGTGGCGGCAATTCTGGCGCGCAAATTTATGCTGAGCTAGCTGAGGTTGCCGATGTAAGCTGGGTCACGCGTGAGCCGCCATTATTTTTAGCAGATGATGTCGATGGTCGCGTATTATTTGAGAGAGCTACGGCTCGGATTATGGGTAATAATGGAGATGCACCGGTGGGCGGAATTGGTGACATTGTTATGGTGCCTCCAGTGAAAGCGGCTCGTGATAAAGGTATTTTAAAAGCGGTGTCTATGTTTAGCCGATTTACTGAGCAAGGTGTCGTGTGGAGCGATGGACGTGAGGAACAAATCGATGCGGTGATCTGGTGCACTGGGTTCAAACCAGAGCTTGACCATATAGCCAATTTGGGTGTGCTAGAGGATGATGGTAAGGTAGAAGTAAAACAAGGCCAATCTATAAAAGAGCCTCGTTTATGGCTATTTGGCTATGGCGATTGGGCAAGTCCAGGTTCAGCTACTTTAATTGGTGCTGGACGTAGTGCTAGAGAAAATACTCCCGCTTTGATTGATTTTGTGCAAGGGGTTTCTTAATACTCAACTCGATTTAGACAGTTATAGCTTGAGAAAGCCAGTTTATGAAGACCTCATAAAATATCTTGATTTATTTTTATATGTCTATATTATTGGACTTATGGAAATAATAAATGCTACTGCCAGCTTTGCTGCGCTCTCTCAAGAAACTCGATTAAAAGCTTTTAGACTTTTGGTTAGTCATGAGCCTGATGGTCTGCCTGCTGGTGAAATCGCTCGCAATCTTGGTGTGCCACATAATACGATGTCGGCTCATTTAGCCGTGCTTGCCCGGGCAGGATGGGTAAGCTCACAACGACAAAGCCGCCAGATTATTTATCGTGCGTCTCTTACGCATGTCGAAGATGTCATTCAATTCTTGTTAAAAGACTGCTGTGCAGGTCACCCAGAGTTATGTGGCTCTCTTTTGGACAGCTTGAGTGCCTGCGATATCAACCCATCCGACAAACCCAACAGCTAAGCTACTATTCTTTTAAGAATACAAACCCTTCTAACACTATAAAAAGGTCGTTATGACACCTATCATTTTTCACAACCCTAATTGTGGTACGTCTCGCAATACCTTGGCCATCATGAAGGCTTCAGGCGAGCAACCGAACGTCATTGAATACCTCAAAACACCGCCTACTCGTGAATATTTGATTGAGCTGTTAGGCTTGATGAAACTTTCACCGCGTGAGCTTCTACGCCGTAAAGGTACGCCTTATGATGAGTTAGGTTTAGACGACCTTGTATTGTCTGATGATAAGCTTATTGATGCAATGATGGCGCATCCTATTTTGATAAACCGTCCTATTGTGGTGACTGATAAAGGCGCAGCATTATGCCGACCTTCAGAGCGGGTATTTGAGCTATTGCACCATCCAGTGAGTCGTTTTACCAAAGAAGATGGCGAAATCGTCCAATCTACTAAAGACAACAGTCTAGACCTCTCTGTCGATTTAACGGAGTTACCAAATATAGATGCAGTAGAGCTGCAACCGATTGATATTGATGCTTTGATTGGTGCAAATGATCCCCGTCATCCACCAAGAATATTGGTGCTCTACGGCTCTTTACGTGAACGCTCGTTTTCTAAATTAGCAAGTGAAGAAGCGAGTCGGATATTGCGTTGGTATGGTTGCGAGGTGCGTACCTTTGATCCTACGGGTTTACCATTGCCTGATAGTACTGATGCTAATCATCCGAAAGTACAAGAGTTACGTGAGCTAGCAGCGTGGTCTGAGGGCATGCTATGGGTTAGCCCTGAGCGCCATGGCAGTATCACTAGCATCATGAAAGCGCAGATTGATTGGATTCCACTGTCATTAGGTGGCGTTCGACCGACTCAAGGCAAGACGCTGGCAGTAATGCAAGTCAGTGGCGGCAGTCAGAGCTTTAATACCGTCAATCAGCTGCGTATCTTGGGGCGCTGGATGCGTATGATTACCATACCCAATCAGTCGTCTGTTCCGAAAGCTTTTTTAGAGTTTGATGACAATAATCGTATGCTTAATTCGCCTTTATATCAGCGTATCGTTGATGTGTGTGAGGAATTAGTGAAGTTTACGTGGCTCACACGTGGTCGCTCCACTTATCTAACCGATCGTTATTCTGAACGGGTGGAAAGTCGTGAGGAAGTATCACAGCGTGTAAATCAAAAATCACTCTAAACTCAAGCGTATCTAACGTTAACCTTCTCTAATACCATTGTTTTATTAAGGCACCTTTATGCTCGCATTAGCGATTTTTATTGTCACTTTGACTTTAGTCATATGGCAGCCAAAAGGACTGGGTATCGGTTGGAGTGCAATGGGCGGCGCAGTAGTTGCCCTGCTTCTAGGGGTGGTGCAATTATCAGATGTGGCTATCGTCTGGAATATCGTCTGGGATGCCACCTTTACCTTTGTCGCGCTTATCATCATCTCATTGATATTAGATGAGGCTGGATTTTTTGGCTGGGCAGCATTGCATGTTGCAAGATTAGGTAATGGTCAAGGTCGGCGACTGTTTCCCATGATTGTTATTTTAGGCGCATTCATTGCTGCCTTTTTTGCTAATGATGGGGCGGCGTTATTGCTTACTCCTATTGTCATTGCCATTTTGCTGCGCCTTGATTTTGCACCCAAATCAGCTTTAGCCTTTATCATCGCTACTGGCTTTATTGCCGATACCGCAAGTCTGCCATTAGTAACGTCTAATCTAGTCAACATCGTTAGCGCTAATTATTTTGATATTGGTTTTGGTCGCTATGCAGCAGTCATGGTGCCAGTGAATATCGTATCTGTTATCTCAACGCTACTGGTATTATGGCTTGTCTATGCGCGACATATTCCGAAGCATTATTCAATGGATAGTCTAAGCTCACCGCAATCTGCTATCAAAGACCCTTTGGTTTTCCGAGCGGCCTTCCCAGTATTGGCCTTATTACTCATCGCTTATTTTGCCACTGAGTCATTGGGACTAGTGATTTCGTTGGTGACTAGTATCGCAGCACTAGTGCTAATAGCAATCGCAGGCCGCTGGTGGCAAGGTGGTCGTGGTACCAAGCTTTCCGTGACCCATGTCCTACGCAAAGCGCCATGGCAAATCGTGTTGTTTTCAATCGGTATGTATTTAGTGGTTTATGGCTTGGGTAACGCAGGACTCACGGCATATGGCGCGCAAATACTAAACTGGTTAGGACAGCAAGGTAACGTCATTGCGACGGTCGGAACAGGCTTTCTATCAGCTATCGTCGCCTCAGTCATGAATAATATGCCGTCAACCCTCATAGGAGCGCTGGCGATTGATAGCGCCCAAGTTCCCGCTGCAACGCGCGAGTTGATGATTTATTCCAATATTATTGGTAATGATTTAGGGCCAAAATTCACCCCAATTGGTAGCTTAGCAACCTTGTTATGGTTACATGTACTGGCGGAAAAGGATTATAAAATCAGCTGGGGTCAGTATATGAAGATTGGCTTATTCATAACACCGCCAGTACTACTCGTAACGCTTTTAGCTTTAGTATTTTGGTTGCCTATGTTACCCAGTGTTTAAGTAAGCGGTCATTCTTATAGTACGGTGCCTGTATAGCGCACCGATCATGTTCCCACAACAGAGTTTATGACGTTGGATGTCAGAAATCAGTTCTTACTGGTTCTATTTAGGTATAATTATTTAAAACTAGATAAAAATTATATTTTTAAGGTATATGGTATGGAATCTGATACATCATTCTTATTAATAGGAGCTTTAGCAGCCCAAGCTAACACAACCAAAGATACTATTCGTCATTACGATGAGATGGGGTTACTGAAATCTCGAAAACGCCAAGCAGGATCACGCCTATACACTGAATTTCATCCTGAATGTATTGAGCGTATTAAAATGATTAAAGGCGCACAAGCTATCGGTTTTACTCTTAATGAATTTAAAAGACACCTAAATGATCATTTCAATGGCACTCTCAATATTGATAAAGATTTAATTACTATTTCCAAAAAACTTACTGAAGCGAAACGTCAAAAAACTGAGATCATCAATACTATTAACCGGCTTAGTGCTTATTATATTATTCTAGAAGAAATAAAGTCAGACAATATCGGCTTCATTTCTAAATCTGAATGGGAAAAGCGAATAGCGGCGCAGCTCTGCTTAACCTGAATCGCACCGATCATGAATAGAATATGTATGTTAAGTACACCATGAAGTACACTGTGAATATTTCAGCGATTTAAAACGTTGATAACATTAGCCCGCAGCTTAGCATTCAAGTCCTCACTAGGGTACCGAACCAGTGAAATTGGTTTGTCATAGGTATACTTACAATAGATTATAGTGCAATGGGAAGATAGAACTAAGACAATTAAAGAGCTGATTAAAGAACTCCAAAGTTTTGAGGACCAAAACTTGATTGTTATGATAACTAATGATGAAGGTGAAACATTTAACTCGGTAAAGTTGGTTAGCAGAGGGTTTGTAGCTAATAAAGATGATCCTGATAAATATAAGAAAGTTTATTGTGCTTTACACTTCTAAGCTTTAAGACCATCTAAGACAGTTAGTTAGTTTTTTAATCCCTAAACCCATGAAAATCGGTTGGGGGGTGATTTTTTTGCCGTGTGCAGAGAAAAGCAAGTCAAAGATTTTTTTACTAGCTGCTTTAGCGATAACCATTATTTAGGATAAT
>NZ_PJBX01000016.1:0-6054 GCF_002836335.1 Psychrobacter sp. Sarcosine-02u-2
ATTAAAATGATTTAAATGTTAATAAAATCAAAGCAAAAAAGAGAGCAAGGCTTAATGTTAGCCTTGCTCTCTTTTTTATATTTAGTTATTGATAAAAATACCTGCTGCTAGTTTCCCGCCATTTTCTCAGTATCGACGGCGTCATCTATTTTTACAACGGTTTTTAGCATGGCAATCGCTTCGCCAATGGTATTACAAACGACCAAACGCTCAAGGTCTTGTTGCTTCATAAAGCCTTGCTCAGCGGTGTATTGTAAATGTTCAATCATACAGTCATAAAAACCATTGATATTAAGAATAATCATCGGTTTTTCGTGCTGATATAGCTGACGCCAGGTGGCGATTTCCATGATTTCTTCTAGCGTCCCAAGCCCGCCCGGCAAGGTAATAAAGGCATCGGCATACTCTGCCATCACCGTTTTACGGGTGTGCATGGTATCGGTCAAATGCAGGCGCGTCAGCTGCTCATGGGCAATTTCGTGCTTGAGCATAAAGGTTGGAATCACGCCGACCGCTTGTGCGCCACCTCGGATGACCTCATCAGCGACTGCGCCCATCAGCCCGATGCTCGCTCCGCCGTAGACCAAACCCATGCCATTATCGGCAAGCGCACTGCCAAGCTCACGCGCCGCCTGCTCATAAACGTCATTATTGCCCAAACGCGAGCCACAATAAACCGCGACCAGCGGCATGGTTAGCGCTGATTTATCCACTGCTTTTTCAATATTGGTAATGTCTTGACTGGTAATAACTTCATAAGTGTCATTGTTAATTTTCATTTGCATAGAGTTTCCTTAATTTTATATACATTGTTCTTATTAAATACTTAGCTATTAAAACACGTTTATTCATGCATAGTAGTTTATTGATATGTGTTATTTGGTCAAAATACATACTGCTTAATCGATAATAATTAAAATATTGCTGAAAAATAGCGCTCAAAATATACAACGTCGAGCTCGCTCATAGAACTTAGAAGTCATTTTCGCCTACCTTCCTCACTAAGATTTATTTTACCATAAGCAGTGTTACTGCAAAGTCATCATGCGGTGATCACCCAGTTAGGCTATAAAGTAAGCAACCAATCACGGCTTAATGACCGCACGCTTATGTTTAAACACTTATGTTTAAACGCTGAGCGCCTAGCAAGCATTTTTATTTACCCAAAACACTGACTGATAAAAAAACTTTTACTCATAAAAATGACAAAAATACATGAAGGTTAAACCATGGAAAATCCGCACAATCAAACAGATATTTATGCCCTAAGCATCATGACTGAGCGCAATCGAGCATTGGCAGCGACCGTTTATCGCCCTAAAGATAAAGTGAAAGCCGCAGTCATGATCGCACCGGCTACTGGTATCAAACGCCAGTTTTATCATAATTTTGCCACTTATTTAGCAGCAAGCGGCTTTGGGGTCATAACCTTTGATAACGAAGGTATCGGCGAATCACTTAGCACCGATTTGGCAAAATGTGATGCCTCTTTAATCAGTTGGGGTCGCCATGACATGCCAGCCGTCCTTGATGCCTTGCAAGACGAATTTAATGATGCCACTTACCATTTGATTGGCCATAGCGCCGGTGGGCAATTAATTGGTTTGATGCCAAACTATAAGGCACTTACCTCAGTATTTAATGTTGCTTGCTCATCAGGGCAAATCAAAAATATGGACATGCCTTATAAGCTCAAAGCGATGGGTTTTATGGACGCCTTTATTCCGCTCACCAACTTGACGCTAGGCTATACGCCAGCGGATAAAATCGGCATGGGTGAGCCACTACCACGCGGCGTCGCTCGTCAATGGCGCGAGTGGTGCAACGGCGCAGGCTATATTAAAACCGCGTTTGGCAAAAGTATTCATACCCATTTTTACGATGAGATTGATATGCCTGCGTTGTGGCTCGGCTTTAGCGATGATGAAATTGCCAATAGCAAAAATATCGATGATATGATTCGCGTCTTTAGCAAAATGCCAGTCGAAAAACGCTATTTTGACCCCGAAGAATTTGGCTTAAATAGTATCGGTCATATGCGCTATTTTAGTAGCAAAACCAATGCTAAAGCCCCGCAGCTTTGGCAAATGGCAGTCGATTGGCTAGCCAAGCAGCAATAAGTTTTGTTTAGGGCAGTCGTTTAAGCGCATGCCTTTCAAGCGCAAGTCTATTTAGTCTTGCGTGATTTTTGCTGCTTGTTCTGCTTGCACACGCTTGGTCAACGCAGAATACAGCGACGGCTGCATATTATGAATGTTGCCTAGCATCCATTTTACGTAGCTAATTGGCACGTCTTTAATCAACGTACCCTTATGTTTGCCAAAGGGCATTTTGCTCAGTGGATTGGCTTTATTGGCGATAGCGTGGGCTGCTGCAAAATCTGTCGGCGCAATCTCTAGGCGCTCGCAGCAGGCCTGATATAGCAGATAACACATGCGCGCATCTCCCAGCGCATCATGAGCAGCAATCGTTATTTTACCTGCCTCGCCTTTACCTAATAATTGCTCGATACATTTCGACTGCCCATAGGCGCTCCATTCTGGAAAGGCCACGCGCGCCAGCCGCACCGTACATATCAGCTTAGTAGTCGGACTACCAATCACCCGCCAATCAAAGCGTACATTATGGCCAATCAAATACTGCGGCAACTCAAATTGCTCAAGCTCAAAGCGCTCAAGACCGGCAACATCGTCATCGGTGATACCATGGATTCTAATCACGACGGGCGATATCGAGCGTCCACTATTAAAGTATTTCATCCACTCAAATCCTGTCGCTACATTGATCGTCGCCACTTGAATCGGACGCGGATCACGGCCTTGGTCGGTTTCGGTATCGATAATCAGCGCAGTGTCAGTCATAAAGATTTGGCCATCGTTATTTAAAAATAGGTAGCAATAACAGTTTTCTATATATACCTAAAAAATAGGTGATTTTTAAAAGCAACAATGTATTTATGGGGATAAAAGCTAAAGATAACAATGGTATACAAAGAATAGCGGCGATAGCTCTTATACTGTCTATGAGCGTTAATTTAAAAAAGAGATATCAATGCTAGCAGATGGCAATAATCCGCAGCCAAGCCCAAGTAGAGAGCCAAATCTTTTACGCCGTGTACTAAGTGTACTCATCAAGGCGGCGGTGTTACTGATGCTGTTATTTGTCTTTGATAGGCTCTTACCCAGTATCAGCAAGCAAACTCAGTCGTTTGTACTGGCAAAATGGCAACAGCTTAGTTTATTACAACAAGCATTACCGACAGAAAATAGCTTACCTAGCCCACTGCCCGAACAACACTTAACGGATACATGGGGCGCGGCGCGTAGCCAAGGTCGCTCTCACGAAGGCATCGATATATTTGCCAAGCGCGGTACGCCGATACAGGCAACGACGCAAGGCATCGTCAGCAAAGTTGGCGAAAATAGCTTAGGCGGGCGCGTGGTGGTCATCATTGGCCCGGGCGGCGCCGGCCATTATTATGCCCATTTAGAGGATTATGCCGATATCAGCCCGAACGACTGGGTCAATGTTGGCGATATCATTGGTTACGTCGGCGACAGCGGAAATGCCAAAGGCACGCCGCCGCACGTCCATTATGGGATTTATATCAATGGCAGCGCGGTCAACCCTTATCCACTTTTGCAAAAGCCTGAAAGCTAGCGTTTGAATTTTTGGCCTTTAAAACCTGACCCCTTTAAAAATAAGACCTTAAACTTCCAATATAAAATTTAACGGCCCATCATTGATACTTGCCACTTGCATATCAGCGCCAAACTCACCAGTTGCTACAAGGGGATGTTGGGTTTTGGCATAAGTAATTAGTTGCTCGAACAATACCTCTGCAGCATCGGGTGCCATCGCGCCGCCAAAGTCAGGACGGCGACCTTTATCGGTTTTTGCCATTAAGGTAAATTGTGACACCAATAATAAACCGCCGCCTACCTGCTGGACATTTTTATCCAATTTACCAAACTTAGCAGGATCATCGTCATTCTCAAAAATGCGATAAGTAAGGATTTTATCAATCATACGCTGCGCATTTTGCAAGTTATCCTCATGACCCAAGCCAATATAGGCCAAGATTCCATGCTCAATCGCACCAACGCAGTGCGCATCGACAGTGACGCTAGCGCGCTGCACCCTTTGTATCAGTGCTCTCATTTACAGCCTTCCTTATTTATAAATCGCTTACAGTTTATGGTCATACAATCATACCCTGACCATGATAAAATACCGCCATTAACTTGCCTATTAATAATTACATCGAATCCTGTTTTGGTAACCTCATTATGAATTTATTTGCCACCCTTCAACAATTTGTACCGCAGCAGCAGCTGAGTAAAGTCGCTGGACGTCTGGCCGCCAGCCGCCACCCTTATGTCAAGCGTGCGTTTATCCGCAGCTTTGCTAAAGCTTACAATGTCAGCTTAGACGAATACGAGCGCCAAAGTTTCAATGCTTATGAAAGCTTTAATGACTTTTTTACCCGTGAGCTAAAAGACGACGCGCGTCTCATCGATAGCCGCGCAAATGGAATTGTTAGTCCTGCCGATGGCGTTATCTCGCAATTAGGGCAAATCCGCGACCATAAATTACTGCAAGCCAAAGGTCGTCATTATGACATCGGTCAACTACTCGCTGATAGCGAAGATGGCAGTTATTTTGCTGATGGTAGCTTTGCCACCGTATATCTCGCGCCGAGTAACTATCACCGCGTGCACATGCCATTTGCTGGTACCTTGACCAAGACCCGTTATATACCGGGTACCCTATTTTCTGTCAATAATGTCACGGCGGCAAACGTGCCGGATTTATTTGCTCGTAATGAGCGTTTGGTCTGTTTATTTGACACAGAGTACGGCAAAGCGGCGGTGGTCATGGTTGGAGCGATGATTGTCGCTGGTATCGAAACCGTCGCGACGGGTAAAATCAGCCGCACTGAGGATATCCAAGAAATGGTTCACAATATGAGCTTTGCCAAAGGCGATGAGCTTGGACGCTTTTATTTAGGCTCAACGGCGATTGTGGTTCTACCAAAAGGCGCAAAAGCCGATTGGCAAGACAGCTTAAAAGCCAACAGTATGGTAAAAATGGGACAGCTATTAGGTGTTGCGAATAAATAGCAGTTGTATAAAGGCTCTAAAAAACCTCTACGTATAAGCCTAGTTAAGCCACTCAGCTTAGCTAGGTTTTTTATTAGACGCATTCAATCTAATACCGAAAGTGCTTGTGAATAGGATACGCAAATAAGATGTTTTCTTCTTGCGTTCCGCGTCCGATGTTATGAATAATCAACGGCGAGCCATCAGCGGCGACTTTATTAGAAACGATGCCCATATGCGGTAAATTGCCGTTTGGCAACCGCCACGTCACTATATCACCGGCTTGAAAGCTAGATTTATCAGTGGTAGATAATGTTTGACCATGACGGGCAAAAAACACCTCAAGATTTGGCACACGGCGGTGATCGATATTTTTATCGGTTGATTTTAGTCCCCACGTCTTTGGATAGGCCGACCAATTGGACTTCATATCGTGATTGACCAATTGCTGTAAATCGATATTTTGCAAGCGGTAAGCCCGTACGACAACATCGGTACAAACGCCGGTTTCTATCGGTACATCGCCACGCGGAAAATCCAGCTGACGATAGGTAGGGTCATAGCTGGTGGTCACACCTATCTGTTTTTTGGCATCATAGGCCAATTTATCGCCATTACCAACAGACTCGGTCGCCTGCGCCAATTGCGCTAAACTTATACCAAACCCAACAATTAAAGTTGTGCCCAAGCACGAGCAGTTAACGACCGAATTCTTTATGGCTGTTTAAGCAAATTATTCCAAGCCAAGCAAGTGGCATCGACAATAGCCTCATAACTGTCATAACAACGATTAGATAGCTCATTTTGCTTAAGGTACTGCTATACCCTCTCAGAAGGATTCAGCTCAGGTGAATAAGGCGGTAGTTTAAGCATAGTGACATTAGCCTGATTCAAGCTTGGTTGATGCCATAATGCGCCATCCATCACCACCACCGCATGACGTCCTTTTGGT
>NZ_PJBX01000017.1:0-5955 GCF_002836335.1 Psychrobacter sp. Sarcosine-02u-2
CGAGCTTTGTTAAATGAGCCACTTATTTTTAATTTTTGGAGAGCCTTATGCGTCTTTTTAACTCTACAACCTCTCAGCCTCAAGCCCTCAGCTATTCTAAACTTGCATTAGCTTGTCTTCTTGCTCTTGGTACGGTAGGAATGGTCGGTTGTGATAAATCAACCCCTGATAAGGCCACAGCAACCAGCGTGGAAACCACTCAAACCACAAAAGACAGCAAAGCGCCAACCACCAAAAATGGCGAGCTACCAGTGATTGATGCGGTTATCACCCATGCGCCTGAAGTACCACCACCCATCGATCGTGACTATGCGGCAAAAGTCATCGTAAAAATGGAAACTGTAGAAAAAACCATGCGTCTAGCAGATGGCGTTGAGTACAACTTCTGGACATTTGGCGGGCAGGTACCAGGACAATTTATTCGCGTACGTCAAGGCGATGAAATTGAGTTTCACTTATCAAACCACCCTGATTCAAAAATGCCGCACAATATTGACTTACATGCGGTGACAGGTCCAGGGGGCGGTGCCGCTTCTTCGTTTACCTCTCCTGGTTATACCTCAGAGTTTAACTTTAAAGCCTTAAAACCAGGCTTGTATGTCTATCACTGTGCGGTAGCGCCCGTCGGTATGCACATCGCAAACGGTATGTATGGTCTAATTTTGGTTGAGCCAGAAGGCGGTTTACCGAAGGTTGATCGTGAATTTTATGTCATGCAGGGCGATTTTTATACCAAAGGCAACTATGGCGATAAAGGCCTACAACCTTTTGATATGGAAAAAGCGGTAAAAGAGCAGCCAGATTACGTGTTATTTAACGGTTCAGTTGGCGCGCTTACCGGTGAAAACTCGTTAAAAGCCAACGTCGGTGAAACGGTTCGTCTATTCGTTGGTAACGGTGGTCCTAACTTGGTGTCATCATTCCACGTGATTGGTGAGATTTTCGACAAGGTCAACATGGAAGGCGGTAGCGCTGAAAACCATAATGTTCAAACCACCCTTATCCCTGCAGGGGGCGCCGCGATTACCCAGTTCAAAGTAGATGTTCCAGGCGAGCTTGTGATGGTTGACCACTCTATTTTCCGGGCATTTAACAAAGGTGCGCTTGGTATCATCGATGTCAAAGGTGCAGAGGACAAGAAAATATATTCAGGAAAAGTGCGTGAAGACGTCTACTTACCTGAAGGCTCAGCGGCACAAAGTCTTGGTAAAACCAATGCGCCTGCGCCAGTCGTGACCGCTGCCAACAAGCAAGAAAGAATTAAAATGGGTGAGTCTGTTTACGCTAGTAACTGCGCGGCTTGTCACCAATTAAATGGTGCTGGTATACCAAAAGCCTTCCCACCATTGGCCAAGTCTGACTACCTTAACCAAGACCCAAAACGCGCCGTCGATGCTATCTTGCATGGCTTGACGGGTAAAATTACCGTCAACGGCGAGGAGTACGACAGTGTCATGCCAGCTGTTGCCCTAGATGATGAAAAAATCGCCAACGTCGTTACTTATATTATTAACAGTTGGGGCAATAAAGGTGGTGAAGTGACGCCAGAAGAGGTCAAAGCTGCTCGTAAATAACCTAGAAAGCTACGCTAGTTAATAGGGTTGCAATTAGACTGTTCGATGAAAAAACTCTCATTGAACAGTCATTTTCAATACAGTATCTGATTGAACAAGCGTTTGGCACCGTCCTTTTTTTGGTTTACTAGGAGATTAGTTATGTTATGGACTTACATTACTAACACTCGCAAAAGCAACACTCGCAGCATTGAGATTCAAAAAAACAACACTCTAAATATGAACGCTCGGAATATTGTGCATACAACCGCTCGCCCGCTCGCACTGTTATTGGTCGTTAGTGCTCTGAGCATGACAACCGACTTTGCGTTGATAAGCACGCAAGCGCAAGCAAAAGAGCTGACTATTCGGCCCGGCACTTATCGTCCGTTATATTTGAGCAAAAACTCACCATTGGTGGCAGTCGATACATTCAAAATTGATGAGCTACCCGTCACCAATATACAGTTTTATCAATTTATAAAAGAAAATCCAAAGTTTCGCCAACGTGCCATTGCACCTATTTTTGCCGATTCTGGTTATCTAAAGCACTGGATCAATACCAAAAATATCTCTGTGCCTAAAAAGGCGGATTTCCGTAAGCCTGTAGTCAATGTGTCATGGTATGCCGCCAATCAGTATTGCCGTGCGCAAAACAAGCGCTTACCAACGGTTGAACAGTGGGAATATGTCGCACAAGCTTCTACCAGCAATAAAAATGGCAGCTTGGAGGCCGGTTACAACCAGCGCATTCTTAATTGGTATGGTAAGTCTGCTGGCAACAAAGACCAGCTTGCCGATGTCGGACAAAGCCCTGCCAACTATTGGGGCGTCAAAGACATGCACGGTTTGATTTGGGAATGGACAGAGAATTTTAATAATAGCTTGGTCACTGGCGAATCACGTTCAGACAGCAATCTAAACCAAGAAATGTTTTGTGGCTCGGGTGCAGCAGGTGCGGTCGACCCAAGTGATTATGCAGCCTTTATGCGCTATGGTTTTCGCTCAAGCTTAGAAGCCAAATACACGGTCAGCAGCCTAGGTTTTCGCTGTGCTAGTAATTAACTTGCCCTAACATAGCGCTCTACTTTAACCTAGCACCCTTTTAACACAGCGCCCTACTTTTTATGCTCAATTGAATTTAATGGTATTTAAGGATTGCCTTATGAAAACAATAAAAACTATGCAAAATACAAGTTCAAAAAATACAGTAACTCAGCCATTGTCTCATCTGGCTTATGCTATCAAACTGGCTTTGACTACTGGGCTCTGTATTGGCTTACTCGCCTGTAGCAATCCTGACGCGATTAACTCGGCGACGACGCAAGACAGTCAAGCTGATACTACTTCTGAATCTAAAGTCGCGACAGATAATCATCACGACATGAAAGGTAAGGATCATCAACAGATGAATCATGCCGATATGAATGCCCAAGAACCAGCAGAAGCGCTCGGGCAAGAGTATTCTATTTATCAAGCAGGCGGCGACTGGACAGATCATCGTGGCAATACCTTTGAGCTTGATAAGCTTGAGGGTAAAAATCAAGTGGTGGTGATGGCTTATACCAGCTGTCAGCATACCTGCCCTATCTTGGTGCAATCCATGAAACAGATGTACAAAGAGATGACGCCTGAAGCACGTGCGCAAACGGAGTTTTTACTGGCGACTTTGGACACGGAGCGCGATACGGCCGAAGTGATGAAAAACTTTGCTGAGCATAATAATCTTGGTGATAACTGGCGCCTGATTCGTAGCGATGAAGCCAGCACCCGCATGCTTGCCAACACCTTAAATATCAAATATCAATTTGCCGATAATGGTGATATTAACCACTCTAATCTGATATCTGTATTAGATAAAGACGGTCGTTTGGTCGCCCAAGGCGTTGGGGTTGCCGACTCTGGCATTGAGCCATTGATTGAGTATTTAAACAGCCATAGTTAAGCATTTAAAAATCATACTTGTAACCTTTACTTTTAAATTTACCTGTATCTAAAAGACAAAGAAACACCGCTTATCTACTAACAGACAAGCGGTGTTTTTCATTGTGTCATCAGCTACGGCGCTGATTTTGGCGTTAAGCCTTTCAGTAAGTATTTAGTTAAGCACTGAAACCTAAACCGCCAAAGCCAAACCTTTTTTGACGCGCATATCGCCGGTTTCAACATAACGCTGATGCCAAGATAAAGATTCATCGAGCAAATGCGGCGTTTGCATGCCAGCCGTCTGTGCAGCACGATCATAATAATCTTGTAGCATTGGACGATAGTCTGGATGTGCACAGTTATCAATGATTTTTTGCGCGCGTTGACGTGGTGACAAACCACGCAAGTCCGCCAGACCTTGCTCAGTGACGATAATCATCACATCATGCTCAGTATGGTCAACGTGTGACACCATGGGCGTGATGCATGAAATAGCGCCGCCTTTAGCAACTGACGGGCTGACAAACATTGAGGTAAAGGCATTACGCGCAAAGTCGCCAGAGCCGCCCAAACCATTCATCATATTGGTACCCATGACGTGGGTTGAGTTGACATTACCATAAAGGTCACACTCAATCATCGCATTGATAGCGAGCACGCCAAGACGACGCGATACTTCAGGATGGTTAGTGATTTCTTGTGGGCGCAAAATAATACGTTTGCGTAATTCTTCGATATTGGCATTAAAACGTGCTAATGCCTCTGGGCTTAATGACATCGCCGTTGCCGACGCTTGGGTCATTTTGCCTGACATAATCAAATCTAACATACCGTCTTGCAATACTTCGGTATAGCCAGTTAAGTTTTCAAACGGACTGGCTTGTAAGCCCGCCAATACTGCATTGGCAACGTTACCTACACCAGATTGAATCGGTAATAAGTTGGCTGGCATGCGACCTTTTTTCACTTCTTCATGGAAAAAGTCGATAATGTAGCCGGCAATTTTGGTTGAGCACTCATCAGGATCGGCAAACTTACTATTGCGGTCCGGTGAATCGGTTAAGACCACGGCGACGACTTTATCCAAATCACAAGTTAGGTACGGCTCGCCAATACGCTCACCCGGTGTGGTAATCGGAATCGGTTTACGATGCGGCGGCAAACCAATGTCATCAAAAACATCGTGCATACCTTCTAACAATAAGCTTTGGCGGCTATTTACTTCTAAAATAATTTGATCGGCATTGTGCAACCATGCGTTATTGGTACCGATAGAGGTAGATGGAATCAGGCGACCATCTGGCAAAATACCGGCCACTTCAACCACCGCCATGTGCATGTCACCATAAAAACCAAAGGTGCTTTGCTGAGCGACGTGTGATAAATGCATGTCAAAATAATGCGTTTCACCAGCGTTGATTTGCTTACGTAGCGCAGGCTCTGACTGATAAGGCGTGCGCATCTTGATACCATTGGCTTCAGCCAAGACGCCGTCGCATTCTGCAGCGGTCGATGCGCCGGTTAATAAACCGATTTTAAATTCTTCGCCGCGAGCTTGCGCCGCTTTTATACGCTCTGCTAACGCAGCTGGGACGGCTTTTGGATAACCTGCCCCTGTGAAACCGCTCATTCCAACATTCATATCATGCAAGATAAATGTTGCTGCTTGCTCTGCTGACATGATTTTTTCACGCAAACCTTCGTGACGAACGCGCTCTTCGTGGCTAATTGCACTCATACCTTTTTTCCTAGTAACTTCCCTATTAACACCAAACCCTCAAAATAATGAGACGTTTGATACCGAAACAGCAATAAAATACAATGGAGTATATTAACAACTTTGGGATAAAAGACAAGTTGCTTGTCTCAAATTTTAATTTACGTCCTTAAAAACTACTTTTAATAATTAACAATAGTTCATAAAATTACAAGAGATGAGATTTGTTTTTTGATTATTTTTAAAGCAATAACTTGAAGCTTTTTAGCTATATAAAGTTAAAAAATCTTAAATAACTATACAGTAATTAAAAATACTATTAACTAAATTTTAAAAATACTCTAAGATTAATTTTAGTCTTGATGGAAGTCTAATAAGGATAGAGGGTGCTTAACTGCCAAATTTATGAGAAACCTAGATAAGCGCTTGGTGTTAAAGAGAATTATATCTTTGACTTTTAATGAGTTAGCAAATGCAAACATCTAAAAGATAGCGCTTATTTTAAATAAAATGATAATAATAAACATAAATATTATTTTTCTTACTTTAATAATCGTATAACTATTAACTATAAATCTTCAGGGATTAAGAGTTGGTTTGTAATTTGTGTGCTTATTTAACACTCTCTAAAAAGTGACCGTGTTTTTAAATAGAAGATTATTTTATATCAGCCATAAAACCTGATATTTAATTATAATTCTAGGGTGTGTTGACATATATAGAATAATTGATAATCATAGTGTTATGACTAGATTAACC
>NZ_PJBX01000176.1:0-74560 GCF_002836335.1 Psychrobacter sp. Sarcosine-02u-2
TTTTTATCAGCCTACTTATTAATAGTAGCTTGATGTGTTCTTTCTCGCTAATGGGTGTTTATTCAGTACCAAAACACTTTCTAAACGCCCTTCCCTTTCGACTGGGTGGCATTATACGCGCTTTTAGTAGGGGGTCAAGGGGGTTTATCCGCTATTTTAGCGATTATCTGACCTTACCATTAATACTGTTTATTTATCAGTTAGTTAGGGTTAAAAATAATTTCACCTTCATTATAGACTACCTTTTTTGCTTAAAATTGCTTACCTCTCCTATATAACGGCTATCTAATAATTATCTTCTATATAGGATATGACACTTCTATAGTTTACCTATCTTTTTAAAGAAATCCTTATAAGCAGCGACTTTTTTATCTAACGCTAAAGGGTAGGCGCGCGACGTTGAAGGTAACCTATATAAGGTAAGATTATTTACATTAACTTTCTTATTATTATTACTTTGCCATTCATAAGGGTAATCCATACTTTGATTGGTCTTAGGGTATTTTGATTTGGCAGGTGGCTCAGCTAATAAATTGAGTAGCACTTCAGTGGCTTTGCCGCCCGTGGTAAATAAGGTTTCAACCTTTGGTACTTGTGGCAAGATAATATCTAAATCAACGGGGGTGACAACGGTGAGGTTTTTGTCCGATGCATTACCAGTCTCGCGGATAGCTTGAGTGACGGTAGGACAAGAGGCAATGCCGCGCTCGAACATAAAGGCACGAATACGCTCAGGGTCAAAACGCTTTTCATCGCCTACTCTGAAATAATCAACGTCATCAAAAAACACACTGCCATAGATACGCCACATATCATTATAAAAGTTCGGGTAGTGAAAGCGCATTGCCCATTTATCAGCAGTCGGTGGAAAAGTACCCATCATCATCACGGTAGCATTCGGCGGTAACACTGGACCGAACGGATGGGTTTCTACTTCTGCGGCGCGAGTGTCGAACAATAACGAGTTGGTAGCCAATTTATCAGTATTATCATGGGTATGGGATGGTTGTGTAATCATAAGATTCTTCATCAGAAAAGCGGTTTTTTTGTTATCATAGCAAGCCTAAACACTACTTCATTTGTTAGGGCGTTATTATAGTCGAACATAGTTTGCTTAAATAAAACTAACCTTGTTATAAATGCCTTTGGCTTACTTTTTTATTAAAGCATTAAGCTTACTATTGATGGTCTAGGTATAGGGTTGAAGTGCAGTAAGTGTTTGTATCTTTATTACTAATAGCAACCGCAGTAACTGCGCAAGCATCAGCGAAAAATCAAGAGAGACCTTATGAATGACTTAAAAATCACCGTTATTGATCACCCGTTAGTCCGTCATAAACTCAGCCTTATGCGTGAAAAAGACTGTAGTACTTATAAATTTCGCACCCTAACCAAAGAGCTTGCGCGCTTGATGGCGTATGAAGCGAGCCGTGACTTTGAAATCGAAAGCTTCCCGATGCAAGGCTGGTGTGGTGAAATCACTGGTGAGCAAATTTCGGGCAAAACTGTGACTATCGTTCCTATTTTGCGTGCTGGTATCGGTATGCTCGACGGCGTGCTCGATTTAATCCCGACCGCCAAAATCTCTGTGGTCGGTTTACAGCGTGACGAAGAAACCTTGCAGCCTGTGCCGTTTTTTGAAAAATTTGTCAGCCACATGGACAAACGCCCAGCACTTATTATTGACCCAATGTTAGCAACTGGCGGCTCAATGGTTGCAACCATCGAGATGCTAAAGAAAAATGGCTGTACCAATATCAAAGCATTGGTATTGGTTGCCGCCCCTGAAGGCGTGCGTTTAGTGAATGAAGCCCATCCTGATGTGACCATTTATACGGCTGCGCTTGATAGCCATTTGGATGAGCATGGCTATATCATTCCAGGTCTTGGCGATGCCGGCGATAAAATCTTTGGTAAGCAGTTATTTAACAAGTAAGACAACGCCTTTAAACCAAAACAAGCTATCGTCATAAAAATTATGAAGCACGCAACATCAATGATAAGGATATAAGATGAACGTATTGATTACAGGCGCAAGCGCTGGTTTCGGTAAAGCATTAGCTGAGCGTTTGGTTGCCAATGGTCACCGCGTGATTGGCTGTGCCAGACGCTTAGATAAGCTAAACGCTTTGGCAGATACGTTGGGCGAGGCATTTTTACCTGTGGTCATGGATGTCAGTGACACGGCGTCTATACCGCACATCATTGCTGACTTGCCGGCTGACTTTAGTCAAATCGATGTCTTGGTGAATAACGCTGGATTGGCACTTGGCACCGAGCCTGCACAAAAAGCTGATCTCGATGACTGGATGCGTATGATTGATACCAATGTTAAAGGTTTGATGGCGTTGACTCATGCTGTCTTGCCAGTCATGGTCGCACGCGATAGCGGTTATATCATTAATGTCGGCTCTATCGCCGGCAGTTGGCCTTACTTTGGTGGTAACGTCTATGGCGCGACCAAAGCCTTTGTCAAACAATTTAGCTTAAATCTGCGCGCGGATCTCATCGGTACGCAAGTACGGGTGACCAACCTTGAACCAGGTAATGTCGCGGGCACTGAATTTTCAAACGTGCGCTATCATGGCGATGACAAGAAAGCCGCTCAAGTCTACGACGGCTTTAAAACCATGACCGGTGATGATATTGGCGATATCTTGTTATGGCTGATTGAGTCGCCTGCCCATATTAACGTCAATCGTTTAGAAGTGATGCCGGTTGCGCAAACCTATAATGGTCTAACGATTGCTAAGCAAGATTCATAAAGGTTTAAACTACCGTTTGGCTCACTAGCGTAATTCATAAGACCGAAGCAATATAGTCGCCTCTATGTTGCTTCTTTTTTCGGCCATGACATTCTCTTCATTGGCCAAGCGCAATTCCTGAAAATCCAAAATCAATACCTCATTACGCGTGCGCTCGCTGGTACGTTTATTATGACGTATGGGAAATCCTAAAACTTGCTTACCTTTAATTACTATCTGATTGATAATCATGGTCGGATTATTCATAGTAGATTTTGCACTTAACTGTTGAGCATCAATAATCGCGGTGGCAGGATTGAGCGTTGTGATTAACACCTTTGTCTGACGCACGCTTTTTGCTAAATCTCCTGCAAAAAAGAATACTTGCTCTATTGGTAAACACTGGGCGTGGCGCATAAGCTCGCGGCGAAATAACGCTGGCATATCGGTATTAAAGCTGTCTTCTGTTTGTCGATAAAACGCCGTAAAGTTACGATGCAGATAGCGACCAAAGACGCTGCTATTGATCCAATCTTGATAAACATCATTGGCTAATAACTGCTTTGTAAATGCTTCGGCATCTGGCATATTTTCTGTCATGAGCATGGCTAGCAATAGCGCGAGCGGATTGGTAAATGTTTGCTGCTGCCAGCTTTGTGGATATAAGCTGCTATCAAGCAATGCTAAAGTTAACTTGCCCATACGCTAATATCCTTATTAAACAGTGAAACTATTATTTAGTACATATAGTATCTATTATATACGTTTCCTATTACAGTCATTCGCTATCGAATAGCAGCACAGATTGTGTGCTTGGATTCATTTGATCGCCTTACTCATATAAAAAAAAGCGACCTTAAAAGACGCTTTTTATTTGAGCAATGAGTTTTAAGTATTTTTAAAGCCTTAATCAGCTAAGGCTTTAATCAGCTCAAATCTCGGTATTTCTTTACCATCAACTTCAACGGTTTCTGTAAACATGGTTAATGGTCGCACCCAAACGCCATACTCGCCATATAGACAGCGGTAAACGACTAGCGATTCTTCGGTTTCTGAATGCTGCGCGGTATGCAATACCTGATAAAGATTGCCTTTATAATGGCGGTAGATGCCTTGAGTGACGGTTTGGGTCATACGAATATCTCAACTATTCAAAAAGACTATTTATTTCTTTAAAAACTTTCTCAAAGTTATGCAACGTTATTTCATCAAAGCTACTTCCATCCATACTAATTTTTGCGATCTCATTAGCTGGTCTAAAGTGATTAAATCTACCCTTCTCAATAACCTTATTAATTTGCAAAATAATTCTACTAATATTTGGATTAAGGTCAGAAATTTCTATATCGTTATATTCGTTGAAAGCTAAATTGAATAAATTTAAATAGTCTTTCTTGTTGAATAAATCTTCCAAGTCAGCTTTATCATGAGTCTCAAGAAATTCATGAAAAAATCTAACCTTACTTTGATGTATGATTCTTTCAGAAATTAGGTTTTCCATTTTAGCTTTTGCTTTGACATCGTTATATGAGTCAAGAAGACAAACTATCTCTAACTGAGAGCCTCGCAATAAAGATATGAAAGTTGCGACCTTTTCAAGACCTCCGGTTGGAACTATAGTTATATCTTCTCTAATACCTTGTCGCCCAAGAGACTCTAACAGTCCAGACAAAGCTGTAAGTATGATTAAGTCAGATACACCTTCAACAAGCAGATTTTTATTGCTTACAAATAAATTTTGGGCTATGTCATAGCCCAAAGCTGCCTGTAAAGGAAATAGTGTATTCGGATCTTTTTCCTGAATACTATTTGAAATGACTGATGTTTTATCTTCTTCAAATACTGTTCTCACTCGCTCCAAGCTATTAGAGGGAATCATAAAAGGTGAGTGAGTCGTGTATATTATTTGATAGTCTTCCGATAAATCCTCTAGAAATCTTAATAAATCAGCTTGTGCTGAAGCATGCAAGTTCAAACCTGGTTCATCTAGCAATAGAATATATTGAGAATCTGAATCTTCTTGTATCTTTTTGAACCAAACCAAAAAAGAGAAAAACCAATTGAATCCTTTACTTCTGTTTTTTAAAGGCAAAGATACACCTTTGTTCTTCACCCTAATGTCTAAGACATGCTCTATTACTCTGTTGCTGCCATCTTTCACAGAGTCGATTTGAAAAGTTATGCCAAGATTCTTATTGGTTTGCCAATACTTAAAAAGCTCTTCAGAAATAATAGCTTCAGTTGCTTCAAGTTCTGCAATAAAATCTTCAAAATCATTTGACTGTATTAATTCAGATGTATCTATATCTGCCAAATCAAACAAAGCTCTTGCTGTCTTTTGCTCACTATCACCAAGTGTTTTATTTTCAAGCTTTTCAATACTAATTCTAGAAGGTAGTGCGAAATATTCATCATAATAGAGAAATTTGGGAAGATTGGGTTTTATGAATACTCTAGCTACATATTCACTTAAGGGATCGCTTTCCCATTTCCATTCATTAGTATAAAACTTAGCTAACGATGAAATTCCTTCTTTATACTGATCTTCATTATAACTTTCAATTAAATCATTAAGTTCTTCGCTAGAATTAATTTTTACGAGTTTATCATTCAAAGACTTACTAGATATGCCCAACTTACTGGTTTGAAATTTAACGAACTTATCACGGTCTATACCAACGTTTGACCAAGTACGATTACTCGTATATTTACTTATACAATCAATTAAAGTTGACTTGAGTGCATCTTTACCAAGCTCATTTTCAATCGCAGCAATCAACGTCTCATCTAATTTATATGTACAAACTATAGCAACAGGTTCCTCATCTGATTTTTCCATTTTCTTTTTTTCACGTCTTGGATAGTCATGAGTAACATTAAACTTAAAATCGTCATCATCCTGAAAATAATTAGTCTTAGCAATAGCCTCTAAAGCTGCTGTTTTACCAGATTCATTCATACCAACTAGAATTGTAATATCTTCTGCCACCTCAAAATTTTGTTTTTCTGTATAAGACTTATACTTCAATAGCTCTACTTTTTTCAACTTCATCATAAGAAAACATCCCTGTTTTTATAAGCAGATTATTGAGTTTAAGCAACCGTCACTTTTGCATAAGCCTTTTTGCCTGCTTGGATAACGACTGTCTGACCAGACGTTAAATTAAAGCCTGCATCGACCACTTCGCCATCTACTTTTACCGCGCCACGTTTGATCATGTCTTTAGCTGATGAGCTGTTTTTGGCAAGCTCTGCTTGATTTAATATCTGCGTGATAAATAATGCGTCCTGCCCTTCTAGCTCTAACGTCACTTCTGGTAAATCGACTGGCAATTCGCCATCAGCAAGTACGTTACCCGCTGATTTATGCGCATTAGCTGCCGCATCGGCATCGTGGAAGCGCTCAATCAATTCTTCAGCAAGAATACGTTTGATTTCTTGTGGGTTGCGACCGTTTTCCATTTCAGCCATTAACGCTTCGACTTCTTCCATCGGCTTAAAGCTTAAAAACTCAAAGTAGCGACGAATTAAGGTATCTGGCATCGACAGCAGTTTTTGGTACATGGTGCCTGGCGCATCGTAAATACCGACATAGTTGCCGAGTGACTTAGACATTTTATTAACGCCGTCTAGCCCTTCTAAGATTGGCACCGTGATACAAACTTGCGGCTCTTGACCGTAACGACCTTGCAGGGTGCGTCCCATTAAGATGTTAAAGGTTTGATCGGTACCGCCAAGCTCGACGTCGGCTTTTAGCGCGATAGAGTCATAGCCTTGCACCAATGGGTATAAAAACTCATGGATAGCAATTGGCGTTTGCGCGGCATAGCGTTTAGAGAAATCATCACGCTCAAGCATACGTGAGACGGTCAACTGGCTAGAAAGCTGAATCATATCGCCCGCTGACATGTCTTTAAACCATT
The DNA here is from genome assembly GCF_002836335.1 of Psychrobacter sp. Sarcosine-02u-2. Lineage (NCBI taxonomy): Bacteria > Pseudomonadati > Pseudomonadota > Gammaproteobacteria > Moraxellales > Moraxellaceae > Psychrobacter > Psychrobacter sp. Sarcosine-02u-2. Next base: position 6,668 of record NZ_PJBX01000176.1, read on the forward strand.
CAGAGTTAAAGACAATCTTGGTTTTTTCTTTATCCAAAATCTTAAAGACTTGTTCCGCATAAGTCTGCGCGTTGACTTTGATTTGCTCATCGGTCAACGGCGGGCGTGTGCTGTTTTTGCCAGATGGATCACCAATCTTGGCGGTATAATCACCGATTAGGAAATAAATCTCATGACCCAAGTCTTGAAAATGCTTCAGCTTATTAATCAGCACGGTATGACCTAGATGTAAGTCAGGCGCGGTGGGATCAAAGCCTGCCTTGATACGCAGCGGGCGATTCAGTTTTAACTTTTTAACCAAATCGTCTTCCGATAGGATTTCTTGCGTACCGCGCTGAATCAGGGCAAGTTGTTCTTCTAGGGTGTAAGTTTGGGTGGTCATGATGCTCTCTTTATTGTCTTTATTTAAAGGGTAACGCGTTTGGGCCAATTAGAATTTCGTAGCCCGTAAAAGATGATAGAATTTGAGAGATATACTAGCGTTTTTTAAGGTAAATTGCCATGACCAACCCTGCATCGATTGCTGATACTAATGATAATACTGATTCAACTATCAATTATGACGATAATTTAAATAACACTTTGGACAAAACTTTAGATGACGATTTGAATTATGCCACCTTGACCGATGCGCTTGAGCAAACGGTATTTGAAAACTTCGATGATGGCTTATATATCGGCATGATGTCTGGCACCAGCTTGGATGGTATGGATGCGGTGCTTTGTCAATTCGGTGGTGAAGAAAACATCCAACAACCGCTGCGATTGTTAGCTTCTATCAGCCAAGATTTTCCGCCACGCCTGCGTGAGGTTTTATTGGCACTTTGTCAGCCAAATGGCGTTCAAGAATTAACCTCGACAATGGGCGAACCAAGCAGCGAATTAGACTGGTTTGGCTGGGCAAGTAAAGGATATGCTGAATTTGCCAGCGACGTGGTGAATAATCTATTGCAGCAGTCCAATACCGATGTAGAGTCGGTGCTAGCGATTGGCTGTCACGGTCAAACGGTGCGCCATCGTCCACAAATGGGCTTTAGTTTGCAACTGCTCGATGCCAATATCATCGCCGAGCGTACTGGTATTAGCGTCGTCAGCGATTTTCGCCGCCGCGATATGGCCGTCGGTGGTCAAGGCGCGCCTTTAGTACCTGCCTTTCACCAAGCATTATTTGCCACGCCTGATAGCACGCGGGTGTTATTAAATTTGGGCGGTATTGCCAACATCACCGTTTTGCCAGCCAATGCTAGCCTTATTAACGCTAATCCTGCTAATGATGCTGTTGTTAATAATAGTCCAGTTATTGGTTATGATACCGGTCCTGCCAATTTATTACTCGATGCGTGGACAGCGTTGCATACGGATAAAGATTATGACGCTGGCGGCGCATGGGCGCAGTCAGGACAAGTCGTTGAGCCGCTACTTAACCAGCTGATAGAACATCCATTTTTTGCGCGAACCTATCCGAAAAGCACAGGTCGTGAAGACTTTAACTTAGCATGGCTACAAAGCGAGCTGCAAAAATTTGACCAAGCCTCTGCCCATATTCGCTATTCGTCAGCCGATGTACAGGCAACCTTGACCGAGCTGACGGCGATGAGTGCCAGTATGCAAATCAACCTGTTTATTAAGGCAAATGAAAATAGCTCGGTTTATGTCTGCGGTGGCGGTGCCTTAAATGATTACTTGATGACTCGCTTGCAGGCGCATTTACCTCACTGCAAAGTAGAAACTACTGCAAGCTTGGGACTAAACCCCGCTTGGGTCGAAGCCGTCGCCTTTGCATGGTTGGCACGGCAAACCTTAATGGGGGAAACTGGTAACTTGCCAGCAGTCACTGGCGCGAGTAAAGGCGTGGTATTGGGTCAAGTTTGTTTTGCTTAATAAGCCTTTAATTGTTTAAATTTTAGTTTACATACGTGCACTAATGTGTTTTATAATGACGGTTAAAATACCTTCTTTTTAGGATCGCACGTACAGGATATATCGCATGAGCCAACATAGCAGTTCACCAAACGCGCAAGCCGCCGACTCTAATGCTGCCCCTATCCAGCAAACTCTGCGCCAAAAGCCGCCCCATTATGAACGCCCAGATGAGATGCGTGTGGTGGTGACGGGTATGGGTGCGGTGACACCTTTAGGATTAGACGTCGCAAGCTCGTGGACGCGTCTACTTAATGGCGAGAGCGGTATCGCGCCCATTACTCATTTTGATGCAACCGACTATCGGGCGCAAATTGCGGGCGTGGTCAAGGATTTTGACGCCAAGCAATATATGAATGCTAAAGACGCGCGCCGCTATGATGAGTTTATGCATTATGCCGTTGCAGCTTCTGCTATGGCGTTAAAAGACGCGGGCTTTATCGATGAAGTGAGCGCAGCTGATGCACCTGTACAAGATGTCGAGCAAGAGCGCTTTGGCGTGATTTTAGGGTCAGGCATTGGCGGTATCCAAACCATTGAAAACAGCCGTGATACCCTACGTGACAAAGGCGCTATGAAGGTTTCGCCCTTTATCATTCCAGGTTCTATCGTTAATATGGCTGCAGGTTTGGTTGCTATTAAGCACACTTTACAAGGTCCAAACCTGGCGACCTCGACTGCTTGTACCACCGCGACCCATGCTATCGGGCTTGCTGCGCGCTTGATTGCCTATGGCGATGCCGATGTGATGCTGGCAGGTGGTAGTGAAAAAGGCTCGAGCCCGCTTGGAATGTCAGGTTTTGGAGCGATGCATGCCCTCTCAACTCGTAATGATGAGCCAACCAGAGCCTCGCGTCCGTTTGATAAAGAGCGTGATGGCTTTGTGCTCGGTGATGGTGCCGGTGTCATCGTCCTTGAAAGCCTTGCCCACGCCAAAGCGCGCGGCGCAACGATACTTGCTGAGCTGGTTGGCTTTGGCATGAGTGACGATGCCAGTCACATTACCGCGCCACCAGAAGATGGTAGCGGTGCGGCTCGCGCCATGCGCAACGCCCTAAACGATGCCGGTATTGAGCCTGCCGTCGTTGGCTACGTCAATGCCCACGGTACCAGTACGCCTGCTGGTGACGTTGCCGAATCCATTGCGATCGAAACCGTTTTTGCGCCCGTTAAAGACAGCATTTTGGTCAGCTCGACCAAATCTATGACTGGTCATTTATTGGGTGCTGCTGGTGGTATCGAAGCTATCTTTACTGTGCTTGCTTTGCAACATCAGCAGGTACCGCCGACCATTAACTTGGATAATGTTGAAGACAACTGCAACCTTGATTACGTGGCCAATCAATCACGTAAAGTTGATAATCTGCAATATGCTGTCTCCAATAGCTTTGGTTTTGGTGGCACCAATGGGTCGCTTATATTCGCTCGTTGGCCGGTGCAACCATCAAGCTAAAACGCCTAAAACAATGTTAAAAACGCTAAATAAGTGTTAAAAAACTATTATTTTAGCCGTTGTAACCTTGGTGTCAGATTTGCTACGTTTGACCACTTGCAGCCCCTTATCGTACTTGCGTATGATAAGGGGTAATTTTATGCAACATTTATGGAAGATACCATGTCAAGCTACTCATTTTCCCATCAGTTTTATCAGCGCTGGACGTGTGCGCCAGACCCTGTACGCGCCTCTATCATCCAAGAACTTACCGATATTACCACCCTCTTACAACACGACACGCCATTTGAAACCTTTGTTTTTAGCACTCATGACTTAGACGCCCATCTTGATATTCTTTATGAAAATCATGAAGCTGAACAAGCGATTGCCAAAGCCATTGCCGAAAAACAAGCGCAAGAGCGAGCGGCTGCCGAAAAAGAGCGTTTAGAAGAAGAACAACGTTTAGAAAAAGAACGTGTAGAAAAAGAAAAACAGGCAAAAGCAGTAGCAGACGCTAAGCAGAAAGAAGAAGAGACATTAAGGGCAGCAGCGGCGAAACAAGAGCAACAGCACGATGAGCAGCTAGATCATAAACGAGCTACCAGTGTTGATGATAATGATAGTAGTAAAAACATTACTAGTAAAAATGATACTGACGTAGTAGAAAAACTGGAAGCTACTAAAACAGATGCTACTAAAACTGCGACTGATACTGATAGAAAATCCATTCAAGAACCCGCTAATATTGCAAATGTGACAAATGGCGCAAACGATCATAATATGAAAACCGTTATCGATAAAGCCGTTTCAGACGCCGCTATTCCTTTGTCTTTAAAAGATACTAAGCTTGGCGCGAGTCACCCAGAATTAATCCGCGAGCTTGAGATGCATGTCGATGACTATTTAAGCGAGCAAATGATGCAAATTTCTGAGAATTTAAAATCTTGGTTACGGGCCGAATTGGCACAGCATTTAACCGAACCTGATACCACCACTACTATTAAAAGTAATGAAAATATCGCCAAGAAAAACATTCATTAGCGATAAAAAACCTGATTCAAATTAGGAATTCCTTTGTATCACTAGACACTAAAAAGCCCCATCGATATTGACGGGGCTTTTTAGTGTCTTCAATTCAAGAATATAAGCTTTTGCCTTAGATAGCTTTAGTACGCTCAGTTAGCCACTCAAGCGCCGCACCTTTAACGCGATCTTTTAGCTCGACATAGACTCGGCTATGATAATCATTGAGCCAATCAATCTCGATTTGGGTTAATAGTGCAGGCTCAATCAAACGGGTATCAATAGGGCAATAAGTAATGGTTTCAAAGTGTAGAAATTGTCCAAACTCAGTCTCAGTCGGATTCGCAACTGGCGTATTGACCACCAAGTTTTCGATACGGATTCCCCATTTGCCTTCGCGGTATAAACCCGGCTCATTACTAGATATCATCCCTTCTTTCATCGCGCGCTCTTTTGGTGTGCTGGCACTATAAGCAATGACCTGCGGGCCTTCATGGACATTTAAGAAATAACCAACGCCATGACCGGTACCATGACCATAGTCCATCTGTGCTTGCCACAAGGGTGCACGGCAAATCGCATCGATGAGCGGTGACGCAATACCATCAGGGAAATGCGCTTTTGCTAAGGCGATATGGGCTTTTAGCACAGTGGTGAAATCGCGTTTATGCTCAGAATTTACTTGTCCAATACCGACCACGCGGGTGATATCGGTGGTACCGTTTTGATATTGCGCACCTGAGTCAATGAGCAATAAGCCGCCCTCGTCTTCAGCAACATCAAGGTAGCTGAATTTTTCTGGCGTCGCACGGTAATGCGGCAAAGCGCCATTTTCGTTAAAGCCTGCGATGGTTGGAAAGCTTGGCGACACATAATGCGGCTGCTGACTGCGAACTTCGATGAGCATACTGTCGACATCCAACTCACTCAAACGCTCACCGTCTGCTAGGCGTTTTTCAAATGTCGCGAAAAACTCACTTAACGCCGCGCCATCTTGGCGCATCGCTTCGCGCACATGCTCGATATCCGCCGCAGACTTCACTGATTTGAGTAACGTACTTGGCGCCATCTGCTCGATAAAGCCCACATCGTCGGCCATTTTTGATAGCGTGCCGACCGCCACTTTGCTTGGGTCTAACAATAATATATCTTCTGGCGTTAAGGTAGCTAATGCCTCTTGTACCGCATCATAATCTGCAAGCGTGATACCGCTGTCTTTTAGCGCTTTTTCAATCTCGCTACTGACTTTATTATTATCAACAAACAAGGTCGCTTTATCTTCGCTAATGAGCATATGCGCTAAAAATACCGGATTATAATCAACGTCCGCACCGCGTAAGTTGGTCAACCAAGCGATATCATCTAAGCTTGATAGCAAGTGATGGCTTGCGCCTGCCTTCGCCATACCTGCGCGCACGGCAGTAAGTTTTGAGCTAGCGGGCTGATCGATAAACTGCGCATCGTGTTGGTAGAGCTGTGCTGATGGCAATGCTGGACGGTCGTTCCATATGTCTGTCAACACATCGCGCTCAGTAATTAAAGTAATATCGTTGGCATCAAACGCATCAAGCAATCTGTCTTGCTCAGCGATAGACAATACATTGCCATCAACCGACACGCTATCGCCTTCGGCTAAGTTTTGCGCCAGCCAATCGATATGATTTGGCTGACCAGGAGCCAGTTTTTCCAAGGTAATACCCGTGCCTTCTAGCTGATGCGCGGCGTGTACCCAATAGCGGCTGTCCGTCCATAGGCCAGCAAAGTCAGCGGTAACGACCAGTGTACCAACCGAACCTGTAAAGCCTGATAACCACAAACGCGCTTGCCAATATTCTGGCAAGTACTCAGATAAATGCGGGTCTGCTGACGGTACGATAATCGCCGTTAAATCTTGTGCGGCAAGCGTTTGGCGTAGGCTATCAATACGCTCGTGGATGTGTTGTTTATTCATGAAAGGTGTCCTTATTACTTTTAAAAATGAGAGTTAAAAAAACGCTTGTGAGGCGACTATGAGTAGTCGTCTTATTGAGGCAAATAAATTTATCAGTGTTAAATACAGCGTTATATTTGCCTATAAAGGGTTTACTATTTTTAGAATGATAGCTATATAAATGAGTAAGAGTGCTTAGGCGTTTAGGCAAGCTATTATTAATTTCAGCTTAGTAATAGTAGTTTAATAATAGTATTAAAGCAGAGCCTCTCTAGATGTTTGGGCAGATAGCAGGCTTTCAATGGCGACAGAGAAATAACTCACTGATTGAAACAATAAAACGTGCTACCGATTATGGTAACACGTCTTATCTTTTGGCGTTTATAGGGACGATTGCTACTATAAATAAGCTAAATAGGCTTAATTAATCTTCACCATCTTCTTAACGCTTTATTTACTGAGCCGCTTTATCGGCTTGCTCGCTTTTGACCAACATGTTATTGATAGGTTTTGCCAGTACCAATAACACCACTGCGGTCACTACCAAAAAGACGGTCATGGTGGTAAATAGTGTTGGTAAGCCTTCGATCTTGTCGGCTGAAACGTGACCACCAAAGAACGCAGCGACCAAGTTACCCATAGCGACAGAGGCAAAGAATAATCCCATCATCTGCCCTTGCATGCCTTTTGGCGCAAGCTTGGTCATTGAGGATAACCCTACTGGACTCAGCGCCAGCTCCCCCAAAGTTAGCAGTAATAAACTACCTACGAGCCATAATGGCGATGCTAAGCCGCCGTCACTGGTCAAGATGCTTTTTGAGGCAAAAATCATCAGCGAGAAGCCTGCCGCGGTAATCAACATCCCGAGCGCAAACTTGGTCATACTATTAGGTTCAAGACCGCGTTTGCCAAGCTTGACCCAAACAATACTAACAATGGGCGCCAGCAATAAAATAAACAACGGGTTTAAAGACTGGAACCAAATACTCGGTATCTCAAATCCTAAGACGTTCAAGTCAGTATAGCGATCGGCAAATAGGTTAAACGAGGTTGGTTGCTGCTCAAAGCTTGACCAAAATAGCGTTGAGCCAATGATTAAAATAAAGCAAGTCAGTAGGCGCAGCTTATCGGTTTTATCAAGACGCGGCGAGACAAACATAACCGCAAAGTAGCCTATCACCACCGCGGCAATGATATAAGTCATATATTCGGCGACCATTTCAGGATTGAACGGTAACATACCACTTGCCACCAAAACCACAACCGCTGCCAATAACACCAAGAAACCAATTACCCAGCGACCGATGTTTTTATAGCGGTCATTGGCGTGTTCCCACTCAGGTTTTATATTTTTGGCTTGGGCATAGTGGGTCAAGGTTTTTTGGGCAGAAAAACGGTAGATCAGTAATGATATCAGCATACCGATACCACCAACGCCGAAACCTGCGTGCCACATGCCCTTTTCTTTAAACACCCCAACGATGAGCGCTGCTAATAAAGCGCCAATATTAATGCCCATATAAAACAAGGTAAAACCACCATCACGGCGCACATCGCCTTTTTTATACAAAGCGCCTACCATGACGGAGATACAGGTTTTAAATAAACCTGACCCTAATACAATACATATCAAACCAACAAAAAACAGCGTCATGCCAAATATGGCGGAGAGCGCAATACATAAATGACCGAGGGCAATAATAATGCTGCCCCACCATAAGGCACGCTCTTGACCAAGCCAGTTATCAGCGAGCCAACCGCCCGGTACCGCCGCCAAATATAACGAACCGGCGAAAATACCGTAAATGGCAGAGGCTGTTGCTTCGTCGAAGCCAAAACCACCGCTGCCAACGGTCGCTACCATAAACAGTACTAATAACGGACGAATACTATAATAAGAAAAGCGTTCCCACATTTCGGTAAAAAACAGCGGGCGCAGTGGCTTTGGGTGCCCCATAAACCCATTATCCAGTGCTGCCAATTCAGCTTCACTAACATTTACTTTTGAGTCTCTGCTCATAACTTTATTCCTTTAAAGACCACTGTAATGACGACCAAACTCCTGTTTATTTTGCTAAGCGGTCACATAGGCGCATTATTGTTTCACTTGGTTATGGTCAAGTAAAGAAAAAGTTATTCAATAATTACACAAATACCTACAAAAAAACCTGTGCTCAGTTAACCAAGCACAGGTTTTTAATGTTAGCTTCTAGAGTATTTTCACTCTTAGAATAAAGTATCGTCACAACAGTTGTACTTAATTACGGGTATCTGACTATATTTATACAAGTATTTGTTTTTATAACAAAATACTTAGGTCACAAGCTTACTCTTCAGTTTTCCAAGTATGCGTTAACTCTGCACCCTCACCACCATCCAAATCCGCATCGGCTTCTTCTGCTGTTAAGTTAGCATCATCAGGGACTGCCGCTTGATTGACAGTACCCTCAGCAGTTGCGGTGCCAGATTCAGCAGCAACGACCGTACCATCAGTATCAGCAGCTGGGGTTACGGTAGCATCTGCTGGATTTTCAGTAGGTGCAGTTGCAGGCGTACCAGTTGTTGCTGGCTCGGCAGCGGTTGCAGCGGGCGCAGCTGCTTCTGTCGCAGTTGCGTCTGTTTCAGCAGCCGCTTCGGTGCTCTCAGCAGTGATATGCTCGCCTGCTGGACGCAAATAGCCAGAAATGCCGATTAATAAGACGATACCTAAAAATAAGGCAACACCGCCTAAGGCAAATAGGAACTCTTTCTTGGGATTGTTTTCGACAATATGTTCTGACATACCTTATCCACCTTGCACAAAATATTTAAAATATTGGCCTATTATATCGCAATTTATATCGATTTGTGAAAACCCTTAACGATTTAAAGGGTTTATTAGCGAAAAAACTTACAACCAAAGCCTATGGGTATTTTTTATTTGACCAAACGTCTCTGCGGGGTCGCACGCTTGCCAAGATAGCTTAATAATAGCAGAAGCGCAATAATGATTAAAATAGGATAATTACCCGCGCGCATATAAGGCGTATTACCAACGCGTGCCTGCACATTTCCGCGTAAGACGGTGCGCTCAAACTGCGGTGCGCGCTTTACGATATGACCTTTATGATCAATGATAGCGGTAACGCCAGTATTGGTCGCGCGCATAAACCAGCGGCCGTTTTCAAGCGCGCGCATTTGTACCATTTGCAAATGCTGGAGCGGACCTGCCGAGCTACCAAACCACGCATCGTTAGAAATAGTTAACAAAAAGTCAGTATTGATGGCATTTTTGCGCGTGGTGTCAGGATAGGCAACTTCATAGCAAACCGCGGCGCCCAAGTTATGACCACGCACGCGCAGCGGTGATTGATTAGCACTACCGCGGCTATAGCTCATGATATCTTGGCTGCCAGCAAGGTTAGGCAAGATATCTAGCATGCCCTCAAAGGGGATATATTCGCCAAAGGGTACCAAACGCTGCTTTTTATATAGCCCTTCAGCGTCTGCGCCTAAGGCAATGACACTATTATAAAACGGCGGGTATTTATCGGTTTTGGCATCAAAAGCTGCGGTATCCTTATAAGGGATACCAGTGACCCACGTGGTGTCGGTCTCTTTGGCCACTTTGACCACTTCACTGATAAAACCTAGCGCTTCATCTTGAAACATGGGAATGGAAGACTCTGGCCACAAGATCATGTCGCTGCCCCATTCAGTACTGGACAAGGTGGCATAAATTTTTAGCGTTTCTACTTGATATTCAGTCAGCCATTTTAAATCTTGCGGAATATTACCTTGAATTAATGATACCGATAAGTCAGGCGTGCCCTTTGGTTTTGTCCACTGCGGATTTAGCAACCATAACGCGCAGCTGAGAATAAGCAGCGCGGCAGTAGGAATCATATAACCGCCGCGGCGACGTAACAGCTCGACCAAACTTGCCGCCAATAATACTGCCACAAAAGACACCGCAAATACGCCAGCAACGGGCGCTAATGACGATAGCCAATATTGCTCGGTAAAGGCATAACCGACAAATAACCACGGAAAACCGGTAAATAGCCACGTTTTCATCCACTCTTGCAATACCCAAAGCGCGGCAAAAGATAATGGCTGCTTACCGACGACACGATTAAAAATCAGCGCTAAAAAGCCATGAAACAAGCCCATCCCAAGACCCATTAGCGCAATCATAATTAGCGCCAGCCACACTGGTGTATCGCCATACACATGGATTGAGGTATACAGCCAAAACGCCCCGACGCACCAAAGCCCGGTACCATAAGCTTGACCAATAACAAAAGCACGCTTACCAGTCATATCTGGCATCAGTAAGGCATACAAAATAGCGGGCGACACCAACGCCACCGGCCAAAAACCATACGGCGCGAGGGCAAAGATAAACACTGCGCCTGCCAGCCACGAAATCAATATGGTCAACACCATCGGCAAGCCCTTTGGCTTATCGGGGTTTAGACGTTTTTGCAAATCAACAGTAGACAGACGCATAGCAATTATCCAAAACCTTATTATTCAGTCGTTTAAAGCTTACATATTAACTTTGATTTATTCAGTGAGCGCTGAATGGGTAGCCATGCATCCGCTGCTCAATACAGCGCTCAAAAATTAAACCTGCCCATGATACCAGTCTAAATCAATCAATAGGTAAAATTGCGTTGCAAAATACCGATTTTAAAAGCAAAAAAAACACGACCGCAATCGTGTTTTTTTATATTTACATGCCAAGCTTATGTTTAAGTGCCAAGCTTAAGTGATAAACATCAACAAATTAATGGCTACCTATTAATATTTGCTGGTCAGCATTGATTTTGGACAACTCAAGATTTTGAATAAAGCGCCCTTCAACATCGGTAATGGTAATTTGCCAATCGTCTATCACCACACTTTCCCCTTCCAAATCGCCAACATGGCCGAGTGCTTGCATGACCAAACCGCCCATGGTATCGACATCGGTATCGTCAAAGTGAGCGCCAAGCTCATCATTACAGTCTTCAATCACTGTCGATGCTTGCACGCGCCACGTGTTTGGTCTTTCAGGATCGGCGACGATATTATTGATATCACTGTCTTCATCGAAGTCATCATGCTCATCGACGATATCGCCGACAATTTCCTCGAGCAAATCTTCCATCGTTACCACACCAGCGAAGTTACCAAACTCATCGACGACAATCGCCATATGCACTTGGGTGCGCTGTAATGAGCGTAGCAAAGTATCAGAGCGTGCCGTTTCGCTGATATAAAGCGGCTGACGCACCAAGTCTCGTAAACGTTGACTGTCAATTTTATCTTCTTGATCTCGCACCATGTGTACGAGGATGGGAATCAAATCTTTTGCCAATAAAATACCGATAACGGCATCATCGTCTTGGCTATCAAAGACCGGATAGCGCGAGTGTGTGGTCTCAAGAATGATATCCATCACTTCAGCTAAGCTAGCGCTTTCGTGCAGCCCAACCACTTGCGGGCGCGGGGTCATGATTTCGCGAACTTGGGTGGCAGGCAAATCAAGCACACCTTCCAACATGTCCACGGTATCGGGTTCTAAGAACTGGCGCGAGTCTTGCACCAAACGTATCAGTTCATCACGGGTTTCGGGGGCGGTCGATAGCCAGCGTTTTAAGCCGCGCATCGACCAACTACTCGGGCTTGGAGCGTCTTCGGACATGATGATGTGATTTAACCTCTTTAGTTAATAGCAGTAATCAAAGAAAATAGTGAATAGCAATTAAAATCTTAAACCTAAATGGGGATTAAAATAGCAAATAAAACAGCGACTTTATCTTTAGACAATGGTCAAAATATTTAAATAAAGGACAAATTATCTATAAAATCCTATCATAACGATAAATGACAACTATATAAGTATAGATGAAAATAGACCAGCCTAATAAGTTTCACTTTATCGCAAGGCTTACGGACATTCAACGACAAATTCACTCAAATTGTATTGTCAGTGTGTTGTAAACTTTGCTATGGTCAAAGCCTTCATTCCTCAAAGTCAAACCTATGTCGCTACGTGCCTTTTTTTCTCGCCTGCTCTCGCCGCTCGCAAACAGCAATCGCTTAGAGCATGGGGCAGCTTATGAGCGCCAGCAAAAGCGGACTTGGCGCTATTACCTCGCGCAGCTTTTCATCGTTACTACGTTGCTCCTATCTGCTATTTGGCTGTTAATGGCAATTTGGTATCAGTTTGGCATGCGCTCACCGATTACGTGGCTTACAACCCTTGTTATAATCGGCATTTTAGCGGCGCTGGCTAAGGCCGCTTATGCAACAAAAAGGCCTTGGTCAAAAAGTCCAAAAAATCGAGGTAATCAGCCATCAAATAATTCAGCAGCGCCAGATAAAAAAGTAGCCGTTAAATGGCTCATCGGTTTATATGGAGCAGTTTGGTTTATCGGTTTGGGCTGGTTTTTTTCTATCGAGCCCAAACAAGACCGCGACTGGATGGCGGAAGTCAGCGAAAGAGTTACTTATAGCCGCGATGCCAACAACCCTGACTTAGTCACACTCACCAATGTACGAAACTTTGATTGGCGTAACGATAAAGAAGCGGCTGAACACTGGGGCACGCGCACGATTGATATGTCAAAACTCTCTGGCGTCGATGTGACCAACTCCTATTGGATGGGGCCGCTGATTGCGCATACTTTGGTCAGTTTCCGCTTTGAAGATGATAGACCGCTTGCCTTCTCGTTTGAGATTCGTAAAGAAGAAGGCGAGTCGTTTTCGGCATTGGCAGGATTTTTTAGGCGTTTTGAGCTGAGCCTGATTGCTGCTGAAGAGCGAGATATCATTTATACTCGCAGTAATGCTCGCGGTGAGCAAGTTTATCTGTTTCCGGTCAGCAATCTACAACAGCACGAGGTCAAGTCATTATTTGAGTCTTACTTAACTGCCGCCGATGAATTGAATGCCAAACCAACTTGGTACAATACGTTGATGAGCAACTGTACCAATATTATCTTTTATATGGCGCGTATTGTCAGTGGCGACCGCTTGCCATGGGATTACCGAATTTGGGTATCGGGCTGGCTACCAAACTACTTATACGACGTTGGCATGCTCGACGCTAACCCTGAAAAAGACGGTCAGCCTTGGTCAATGGACACGTGGTACGAGCGCACCCATATCAATCCAAAGGTTCGCGGCTTTGATAATTTGGCAGGAAACAGCGCTATCAATAGCCGCGAGTTCTCCAAGCAAATTCGGCAAGATATTCCTATCCCGCCACTGGCAGATTCGCAAGCAGATGCGGAAGCGAGTGCCAAATCTGCCGCGCAAGATTCTAAAGAATAGCTGAGGTTTTCAAAGAGGTGCAGCTACTCTCAAAAGCGGTATTGCGACGTTAAATCCATTGTTCATTAAGCATAAACATAGATTAAACCCTTTATAAAAAAAGTTAGGTTAAGGCTGAACCCAATTTACCACCCGCTCCTCCATCTCCTCATCTGTCATGCCAATCTCAGAAATACAGCGCCCTGCTACGCCAACATTGGCAGCGCGCATCTGCTGCTGAGTTGCCACCGCATCTCCCGTTAATAACAAATGCCAACTTGGTAAATCTTGTCCTTTATACAAGCGCTTATAAGCACAGTGCGACGGCAGCCACATCATCTGCGGCAAATTCTCCATAGTTAGCTGAATACAGTCTGGCACGTGCTCTTGGCGCGTGGCGTAATGCTTGCAATAACCAGTCGCGCAATCCATCAGCTGACAAGTGACATCGGTATATTCAACCATTTCTGCTTCATGATTATTGTCATCGCTGACATTGTCATCGTCGATATACTTGATTAGGCAACAGCTACCGCAACCATCGCATAGCGCTTCCCATTCACTATGGTTTAGCTCTGACAGCGCAAAACGTGACCAAAACTGCGGACGCAATAGATCATTAGCATCGTTTTGGCTGTGAGGAAATAAGCGCACAGCAGATTGCGTCGCTGAATCTGAATCAGTTGTTGTTTTGGAATCTAGAGCGGATGCTAATTGAGATTCAGATTGATTGAGCAAATTGAGTGTCATAAAGTCGCCGTAGCATTTTGATAAAGAGCGTTACAGTATTATAGCTGTTTTTGGCGAACTTGGGCGTTAAGGTAGGAGAAGTAAATAAAAGAATGAAGCAAAACACGAACAGTTAATACTTATAAAACAAGCATTTATAAAGTAGTTATTTATAAAACAGCCATTTATAAAACCCCCTTCATAACATAAAAAAAGGACAATAATATGTCAATTAAGACTTTTGAATTGATCAGCACTACCGAAAACAACGTTGAGCTTATCAGCTATGTGGCGCTGCCAGAATCTGCCTCAGAGGACAATCCAGTAGCAGGTATTTTGGTGGCGCCAGAATGGTGGGGCGTGGTCGATCATCCAAAGTCCGTCGTTGAGCGCTTGGCAAAAGCAGGCTATGCGGCGGTGGCGATGGACGTTTACGGTGAAGGCAAGCTGACCAGCGACGCGTCGATGGCCAATATGTGGATGAAGCAAGTGCTAGCTGATCAAGACATGCTAATGGCACGTTGCCGCTTAATACTCAATGACTTTGGTGACCAACTGGCGGTTAATCGCGATAACTTAGCGGCGATTGGTTATTGCTTTGGCGGTAAAGTGGTGCTCGATATGGCACGTGAAGGTATGCCATTAAAAGCCGTCGCAACTTTCCATGGCAACCCATCAGCAAAACAGCCAGCCGATAAAAACTTCAAAGCCAAAGTATTGGTCGCTCACGGCCGCGATGACTCGATGGTCTCAATGGAGGCAATCGAAGGCCTAAAATCTGAGCTAGATGCTGCCGATGTTGACTACACAATTGATGTCTATGACGGTGCCAAACATGGCTTTACCAATCCGCACGCCGATGAACGCGCTGCCAAAAACGATGTTGACCTTGGCTACAACGAAACCGCTGCTAAGCAAAGCTGGGACAACATGCTTGAATTTATGAAAACCAATCTTGGTGAATAATTTTAAAAATATCATCAATCAAGTTGTATAAACGCTCACTATAACGAGTGCTAATACAAAGCATAAGACGAAAAACAGGGGTCACTTTCTCAGAAAGCGACCCCTGTTTTTTGTCGTTATATACAATAACTACCATGACCAATCTTGTGCTTATGAGCAAATAACGTCATCATCACTCTATTATAAGTGGGATTGAGTGACGAGGATGTTATATCTATTGATAAATCAGCTGGGCTGGCTGGCTTTTATGGCTTTATTGATCGTGGTGCTCATACTATACGCCAGGATAAGCCAGCAAATCAGACAATTGCGTCATGATATGACAGCGCTACAAGCTGAGCTTAAACGGCAAAAACAGGGCTTAATAACAGCAAAATCTTCTCACGCCGATATAAATAGCAATCAAGAAAGTCAATTTGCAGCAACGCCCGATACCTCTTCAAACTCGCGGTCATCAATGCCGCCACCGATACCGTTAGCGGCAGTAGATTCGGTTACAGCCGCTGACGCTAATTCCACGCCGATAGAAAATATCGTGTTAACGCAAAAATCGACAAAATCGAAACCCCCTGTTACAACGATAGAGCCAGACGAGCGCTCCTTGCCTATTGTCACTTCACTGATTCACTCTATGCAAAACTGGTTTTTTGGCGGCAACTTAGTAGTACGTGTTGGGGTTTTGGTGTTGCTCGTCGGGGTGGTGTTATTGCTGCGCTTATTAAGCGACTATATCGAAATTCCGATTACCATAAAGCTTATTGGCATTGGCATCATTGGCTTAGGGCTCGCATTGCTCGGATTAAAATTAGCAAAAAATCGCTTTGCTTATGGCATCACCTTGCAAGGCGCTGGTTTAGCGATTGCTTATTTAACCACCTTTTTTGCCTATAGCGTCTATCACGTGCTGGCAAGTGTGCCGAGCTTTGTTGGACTTGGCATCTTATCGGCCATCACCATCGGCTTAGCGGTACGCCAAAACGCTTTACCGTTGGCATTGTTGGCACTTTCTGGTGGGTTTTTTGCACCGATATTGACCAGTAGCGATATCGGTAATTTAGTGTCCTTGTTTAGCTATTATTTATTATTAAACGTCACCATTGCTGTCATCGCTCATTACCGCACTTGGAAAATGCTCAACATGCTCGGCGTAATGGTCACCTTTGGACTGGTCTATTATTGGGGTATTACGGAGAATTTAAGCGCTATTATAGAGGCGCAGCGCTGGACGTTGGTATTGCTAGTGGCGCTACATGTATTACTATATTTGTTTGTCGTCATCCGCTACGCGCAGCAAATTATCGCTTATAACACCCTTAATGAAGCAAATTTTGCTCATACAGCTAACGTTGATAGTGCAGAGAATCCAAATCATTTAGATAAATTTTATTTAGGAAACCACAGCTACGTATTCCCTATTGATACTGGTTTACTATTTTCTGTACCGATACTAGCCTTTGGTTTGTTTGCAGGGCTTTTAGACGCTATTCCTAATGGGTTAACCATCACTAGTGCTATTTTCGCGGCAATTTATTTAGGCATTGGCTGGGTATTTGTGCAGCGTAGTCAGCGCTACGCCTTAATTACCGAGGGTATGCTGGCATTAGGATTTGGCTTTTTAGCCTTGGTGATTCCGCTGGCACTCGATGCAGAATGGATTGCCTTTGGCTGGTCGGTACAAGGGCTGGCACTGGTATGGTTTGGACGGCGCTCACTACGTGCATGGTCAGTATTGTTTGGGTTGTTATTGCAGCTGCTCAGTATCGCGATGCTGATGATAAATGTGGTCTTTACGATCAAAGATTATCCAACGCTGGCGTTGACGATTTCGGCGCTCAGCTATCTAGCTACGATGTTTATCTTACGCGCCAGCAACTCGCCTATTGATGACGCCAACAACCAGCTTAACGCCAATCATACGCTGACTGCCTATACTAAAACCTTGGGCATTGGTGAACTCGCTACTAAGCAATGGCTTACCAGTATCAATAGCCAAAGTATGGCGTTTAACTTGATGTGGCGCAGTCCAAATTTGGGTCGATTTTTGACCTTTACTGCAATGGTTTGGCTGCTGTATGTCTTGGTGATTGATTTTGACCAATGGCTTGACAGTTGGCGCTTAGCAACGACGGCGCTGCTAGGATTGGCCACCTTAACCAGCCTAGCTATTTATCAGGCAATCAATCACTATCATTCGTGGCGCGAGATTAGGCAGTTTAGCCATGGGTTATTACTGCTATTTTATGCCGCGCTACTGTTTCAACTACCGCAAAAATATGAATTTGATTATCAATGGACCACCTTTCATTGGCCGATATTTATCATGCTACTCATAGGCTGGTTGGTCGTTGGGCAATTGTGGTTAAAAACATGGCATAAAGAATTGGAGTTAAAAAGTTTTGATAGCGCGAGCTGGCTTGGTGCTAGCATTATCCTATTAGCAGAAGCCATGCATTATGGCTTGCCCGATTCAAAAGGCGTCATGACTATTTTAGTGCCGGTTGCCTTTATGCTGGCTGGATTATGGTGGACACAGCGTCATGCTATGGTTCAGTACAATGATAAGCAATCACACTCGCAAACAGGAGCAGCGACCTCAGCATTTGCGCCTTATTGGTTTGATTGGCATCAGGCATTATTAGACAGTGCCAAACTCTTTGTACCTATCGCACTAGGTTGGGCTCTTTTTACCAACTTTACTTACGATGGCGTGATTTGGGGCTTGCCTTATTTCCCCTTATTTAATTTATATGATGTGACGTTATGGCTGGTGGTGTTTTATGTCTTGGGCGTTTATTTACTCCGTCAGCCATATGGTAGCGGTTCGAGAAATCTATTAAAAGCCATTCCTAAAAACGATATGCTGTTAATTGTGTTAGCGCTGATTGGCCTTTGGATAGGCTCGAGTATGTTGGTCAGGACGCTGCATGCATTTATCGGCACGCCGTTATGGACTGGCAGCTCATATGGGGTTAAGGGTGGCGCTTGGAGTAGCGAGCAAGTACAGACGGGATTGACCATTTTATGGACGCTCATTGCTTTGGTCGCCACTATCATTGCCAGCCGCTATGGACAGCGAACACTATGGTTTATAGGTATTGGACTGCTGGGCGTTGTGGTGTTAAAACTGGTCTTGGTTGATTTATCCCAGACCGAGGCAATTTGGCGGGTGATTTCCTTCCTTGGCGCGGGTAGCTTAATATTAGTCATTGGTTATTTAGCGCCATTGCCACCAGCACGTGAGGATTTAACAGACGAGTTTGAATAATAGTCTGCTCTGTGCGTTACGTTAAATGAAATGTTAACGTGGTGACGCTGGTTGTGTAGTAAACTGAACACCATTAGAAAGTAGACGTTGATTGTCTTACTTTGAGCATTTTTTATAAAAGGTTAGTAAAGCAGATGGATAAGAGAGCAAGTATTCAGTGGTTCCCTGGGCATATGAACAAAGCCCGTAACGAAATCAAAGAAATCATGCCGCAGATGGACGTCGTCATTGAAGTGATTGACGCGCGTATTCCTTATAGTAGCGAAAACCCCATGGTTGCAGCATTACGCGGCGAAAAACCAGTCATCAAAATTTTAAATAAAGCCGATCTTGCTGACCCTGAATTGACCAAAGCGTGGATGGAATATCTTGAACAACAAGACGGCGTTAAAGCTATCGCTTGCGACAATAACAAAGCCGATGACGTCAAGCGTATCATTGCAATATGCAAATCCCTCGTACCCAATAAAGTCGGTACCGGTCGCCAAATCAAAGCCATGATTATGGGTATTCCAAACGTCGGTAAATCAACCTTGATTAATACCTTAGCGGGGCGCGCGGTAGCTAGAACGGGCGACGAGCCAGCGGTGACCAAGTCACAGCAGCTGATCAAGCTTGACGATGACATCATGCTCTATGACACTCCTGGCATGCTGTGGCCAAAGGTTGAAAACGAAAACTCTGGCTATCGCTTGGCGGCGACCGGCGGTATTCGTGATACGGCGTTTGACTTCGCCGATGTGGCCAGTTATACCGCTGAGTATCTCATGCAAGCCTATCCTGAACTGCTAAAAACCCGCTATAAGATTGAAGAATTACCCAAGACCGATTGGGAGTTTTTTGAAGTGGCGGGACGTAATCGCGGCTGCGTGCGCGCGGGCAATCAAGTCGATACCTACCGCATGTCTGAGATTTTGATTAACGAGTTACGTAGCGGCAAGCTTGGAAATATTACCCTCGAGACGCCAGAAATGACTGAAGCTGAAGAAATTGTGGTCGCTGAACAACGAGTCGCAGCCGAAGAGAAAAGAATCGCTAAAGAAGAAGAAAAACGTTTGCGTCGTTTAAAAACGCGGAAGAATCGTAAATAAATTGCATAAAGAATACTGGCTATTATGAATCCGTTAATACCCTCTGCTAAAACCATTCAGATTTATCTGCCAAAAGGTAATCCTCGCGGATTGCGCTTGGCAGAGATGACCACGCGTACGGTGCGTTTGATTGAGATTCCACGCATTCATATTGATGATTTTTTTGCGATGCCAGATGCCAATCAAGTTGGCTTATATTTTTTGATTGGTGACACCGACAGTATAGATAAGCCATTACTTTATATCGGGCAAACTGGCGATTTGAAAACTCGTCTCAATCAACATCATAAAAAAGACTTTTGGACGCGGGCTTTTGTCATGCTTTCAACCAATAATTCCATGACCCAAACCCATGCGCTGTATATGGAGCATAAAGCAATTGCCACTGCCCTTGACGTGGGGCGCTATGAGCTAAAAAATGGTAATAGTGGTAATAAGCCGCATACACCCGACCCATTAAAAGCTGACTGCGAAGAGTTGTTTCACACCCTTGATGTTTTGCTATCAACCTTGGGGCAACCTATTTTTGAATCTTTAGC
This sequence comes from Psychrobacter sp. Sarcosine-02u-2, assembly GCF_002836335.1. Classification (NCBI taxonomy): domain Bacteria; kingdom Pseudomonadati; phylum Pseudomonadota; class Gammaproteobacteria; order Moraxellales; family Moraxellaceae; genus Psychrobacter; species Psychrobacter sp. Sarcosine-02u-2. The sequence continues at coordinate 26,850 of NZ_PJBX01000176.1, forward strand.
TATTCACGATAGCCTTTATAGCAATAAGACTGATGCACATAAACTGACCACACCCACTGATGTTAAAGTTGAAAAAGCAGCTGAAATATCTCCAACTAAACCTATCCCAGTCCTGTTTTATTACAAGGTAAAAGATGGCGATGCACAAGGCTATTATGATGACGATGGCTTTGTAATATTAGCAGGCTCTTTAATTAGACAATCACAGGCAGCATCTGCGCCACCCTTTGTGACCAGATTAAAAGAGAGCTTGCTTAGTAGTGGCAAACTCATAGCGGTAAATGATACAAGCTATAAGCTCACTGAAAATCATTTATTTAAAACACCCAGTGGCGCTAGTGCATTGGTATCAGGTCGTTCGACCAACGGTTGGATTGAATGGAAAAATGCCGTAGGTCAAACTTTAGACAGCATCTATCGATAACGACTTTAATCCCAACATGCGACCCTCATATAACCCTCATACTTTTTGAATTGCTCGCCCATTGCTTATGACATCTATTACTTTTATCCATACCGAGACCAACCTCGATTCCTTCGCCCCCCGCCTCCTCGATTGGTTCGCTAAAAACGGTCGCCACGATTTACCTTGGCAACAGCACCAAACTGACACGCCCAACCCTTATATTGTTTGGCTATCAGAAGTCATGCTCCAGCAAACACAAGTGACCACGGTGCTGCCCTACTTTGCCCGTTTTATGGAATCCTTTCCCACGGTGCAAGATTTAGCCGCAGCAGAATGGGATATGGTGGCCGAGCATTGGGCGGGGCTTGGCTACTATGCGCGGGCGCGTAATCTGCATAAAGGCGCAAAGCAATTGGTTGCAGTGATTGATGAGACGGGCGACTTTCCGCAGACGCTAGCAGGCTGGGAGGCGATATTTGGCGTTGGACCGTCGACTGCTGGGGCGATTATGGCGATGGGGTTACATCGCTATGGCGTTATCTGTGACGGTAATGTCAAGCGCGTCCTCACCCGCTGGGCGGCCATCGATGGTGATATCACTAAATCTGCCACCACTAAAGAGCTGTGGGCATTGGCAGAACGTCTAACGCCTAGAGAGAACTCAGGATTATTTGCGCAAGCTATGATGGATATGGGCGCAACCTTATGCACTCGTAGCAAACCTGCTTGTCTATTGTGCCCATTACAAGAGGATTGTATTGCCCATGCGCAGGGTCGCGAAACCGATTATCCAGTCAAAGCAAAAAAGCAGCCCAAACCCAGCAAGTTTAGCAATGCGCTATTGATTAAAGATATGGACGGCAAAATACTTTGGCTACAGCGTCCCGATAACGGTATTTGGGGCGGGTTGTGGAGTTTGCCTTTGCAATTTGTTGAGAAAATTGACGGTAAAGTAAGTGGCAAAACAACTGATAAAAATTCAAAAGCCAGCGATGATAAATTATTAAAAGTTGCTAATAATAAAAAAAACTATGAAACAGAGTTTACTACTGCTGAGCAAATTATTAACGAATGGTTAGATAAGCATAATTTAGCAGCCGCGCCCATTAATAAAACCTTAATTGATGACGCGCCTATCAAACATTCATTAACCCATTTCCATTGGTATTTAACGCAGCAATCAGTCACTCTAACTAATGAGCAAGTGACTGATTTGACCACAACCTTGCAAGCAGCAGATGTTAATATTAATTGGCTAAGTGCTGAAGATGCGCAGGCAACACTTGGATTACCGCGCGCGATGGTTAAGATTTTAGAATAATAATTGAGTGCAACCAAATACAATTCATAAAAAAGCGACTCAAAATATATTCTGAGTCGCTTTTTTAATTTACAAAGCACTAAAAACTTAAAACGGAACTTAAGACTTCGGTACCCGCAAACGCATCAAGCCTTCTTGTTGTACCGTCGCGACCAAGCGACCCTCTTGCCAAAACTGACCGTGATTTAAGCCTTTGGCGTTAGATGTCGTATCACTCCACATATCATATAGCAGCCATTTATTTAAATCAAAGTCACGATGAAAATGCATCGAATGGTCGATACTGGCCGCTTGCAAGCCACTGGTCATAAAGCTAACACCGTGTGACATCAGCCCCGTACCGACCAAGTAAAAATCAGACGAAAACGCCAATAGTGCTTGCTGAATGGCCACAGGCTGCTTGCCAAGCTCACGGATACGCAGCCAGTTTGCTTGCTTGGGTTTCATCGGTTCTGGATGAATCGGATCACGCGGCTTAATCGGTTTAATCTCGACATGACGATGACGCATAAAGCGCGCTTTTAGGGCATCAGGAACCTTTCCAACATACTGCTCTTTTAAATCTTGCTCATCAAGCAAGTCTTCTGGCGGCGGATACACGGGCATATCTTCTTGATATTCCAAACCCTCTTCCATCGGTGAAAACGAAGCAATCATCGAAAATATCACTTGCTCGACAGGCGCTTTACCTCGCACTTCTTTATACTGAATTGCCGTGACTTCACGTGCTGACAGACTGCGACCATCACGCAGGCGGCGTACTTGGTAAATCACCGGCTGATTGATATCGCCACCGCGCAAAAAATAGCCGTGCAGCGAATGACAAGGTTTGTCTTTATCGAGCGTATGCGATGCGGCCATAATTGCTTGCGCCAGCACTTGCCCGCCAAAAATACGACTGCCCACATAATCGTGGCTTTTACCTTCAAAAACATCAGGGCTGACTTCGATAAGCGCGACGGTAGCCAGCAGCTCATCGATCAGTTGCGGATAATCAGACATGACGATAGGTTTCCTTATTTTGATCAATCACGCCAAGCATTGAGATATAAGCACTCAAGGGTCAAGCGTATCAATACGATACGGCTTAAGCCAATGCGGCGTTTTACTTTAAAATAATATGTATAGTAGGTTCATTTTAAAACTGTTATGGCATGACTATTATAGTTTGCGATAAACACCCACATAACGCTGAGAACGCCAAATAAATAGCCAGTAAAATGATTAGCAATCGCTCATTATAAAGCGAAAAGCCAATCATCTTAGCGAATATTAAAGATTTTGACTAGGCAGTCGCCGCCTTACGAGTCGGTTTAACGCTTTATTAGCTTAACAATAATGAGCAAGTAATTATCTAAACAAGTAGCTGTCTAAACAAGCAGCATCTAAGCTCACAAACATAAATAAAAAACGAGATGATTAGACATCTCGCTTTTTATTTGTTTTTATATTATGGCTTTACAGCGACCAACACGCGAATAGAGTCTGGCACCAGCGATAAATTGTCTAGTGCTTGCTCACCTTGGGCTTTTAGCTGCTCTAGGCGTTCAATCTCTTCTGGGCGTACGTTAGGATTAATCGTTTGCAGGTGCTTTAGGCGCTTTATCTCACGTGACCACTGCTGACTAAAACGCGCGCTTGCTTGTTCACCAATGTCTGCTAGCTGCTGACGGGCAATATCTTCGGCTTCATAATAGCGCTGCTCAATCACATCGCCACGTACTTTAATTACTTGGCGGGCGCGGTTTTTATCCAAGCGCTCAATATGCGGCATAATCATATCGCTGCTAATACGCGCGGATAAATCACTACCCTGCTCACTGATAAACACACGAATATTTTGCGTCGGCAAGGTAGCAGGCAGATTAAGCAATCTTGGCGCAATCGCTTCAACGCGAAAATTCACTTCTAGCAGCACCATACCTTGTGGAACGGCGGCACTCTTTAGCATCGCAACGGTGGTATTCCCAAAAGTGCTGGTACTTGCTAGCTCATAAATCGCGCGCATCAATGGATGCTCGTGGGTGATAAATTCAATATCTTCACGCTGCAGTGCTTGCTTACGCTCAAAGGTCAAGGTCATGCCGTCTTCATCACCGAGCGGCAGACCGTCGATATAATCGCTAATTTCCGTGCTATCAATCGGCGCAATCACCCATGAACCATCACGTTGGATATTGTGATCGATATTGGCGGAAGCAAAAAAGCGCTCGATAAATTGCGGCAATAGATTGTGTTTATCAAAATTATGCATGGCATCGGCAATACGCCCAGCAACGCGCGGACGGCATGAGTTGTACTCAAGCAAGCGATCGCGACCGGCTTGTAGCTGTGCTTCTAGTCCCAAGCGCGTTTGCTGTGCTTCTTCGATAATCTCCTGCAAAGTGGTGCGGTTAGCGTCGGTATCCGCGCCTTCAAGCAGCGGTTTTAACTCTTGAATATATTGCTCTTGTACGCTTTGCGCCGTTGGAGAAATCTGATTAAACATATTGAGCGCGTCATTATACCAGCGGTACAGTCGCTCTTGCGCCGTCCCTTGTACATACGGTACGTGCAGCATAATTTGCTGTGTCTGCCCGATACGGTCTAGGCGACCGATACGCTGCTCTAAGGTATCTGGATTGGCAGGCAGATCCCACAATATCAGCTGGCTTGCAAACTGGAAGTTACGACCTTCTGAGCCAATCTCTGAGCAGAGTAATATCTGTGCGCCCTCTGAGTCGGCAAAAAACGCCGCCGCTTGGTCACGCTCAAGTAAGGTCATCTGCTCGGTAAAGATGGCGGTTTTAATACCAGCATGCAGACGTAAGACGGCTTCTAAGCTTTCGACCGTCGCCCCACTCCGCGCAATCAGCAGCACTTTTTTATGCTTAAGCTCACCCTTTAAGATATCAATCAACCACGGCACCCGCGGGTCATCTTCTAGCCAGCCACCATCGGGTTGATTTTCTTCGCCCCAAAGCTGCTCGCGCAATTTACCCTTGGTTTGGTAGCTATCGACCCATGCTGCAGGTAGCGACAATGGATACGGCTGGCTGCTACGACCATAAAAACCTTTGACACTCTCACGAGTATTACGGAATAAAATACGTCCCGTACCATGACGGTCAAGGAGTTCATTAAGCGCATAAGTACGCAGTTTTTCGTCGTCATTAATGTTTGCTAATTCATCGATACTAATAGAAAGCAGATGACTCAACGCCGCTATTTGACCGTCGCTTAACGGTTTATCTTCGATTAAAACACTGGCAACAGCGGCGGTTTCAGCAAAGGCTTCTTGGCTATCGATAAACTCATCAAGGTCATCAAAGCGGTCGGGGTCTAATAAACGCAGACGGGCAAAGTGACTTTGGGCACCAAGCTGCTCTGGCGTTGCGGTCAACAACATGACGCCCGGTGTTTCTTCGGCAAAGTCAGCAATGAGGTCATATTTATCATTGCCGCCTTGTGCTTCATCCCAATGCAGGTGATGCGCTTCATCGACGACCAATAAATCAAAGCCCGCTTCCATCGCTTGATCGTACAAATCTGGATGGTCAAGCAATAAGTCCATGCCGGCAATGATACATTGCTCAGTCGTAAAGACGTTTTGCTCAGGGTCGTGTTCTTTAATCGCAGCGGTACGTACCAAATCAAACAAGGCAAAGTTTAGGTTAAAACGGCGACGCAGCTCGATCATCCACTGATACTGCAAACTGTCTGGTACAAGAATTAGGACGCGCTCAGCTTTGCCAGTCAGTAGCTGCTGATGAATAATCAGACCTGCTTCAATAGTCTTACCCAAGCCAACTTCGTCAGCAAGCAAGACACGCGGGGCGATACGTTTACCGACTTCATGGGCAATATACAGCTGATGCTCGATGATATCGACACGTGCGCCCATCAAGCCTTTGAGCGGATGACCCGCTAGCGCTGATTGCATACGCAAGATATCTTGACGCAGCTCATACCAATCCCCGCGCTCAATACGACCAGCCAGCAAACGCTCAAGCGGCTTAGCCAGCGTGATATTAGCCGCCAAACGGGTTTCCATAATGCCTTTTTCATGCTCATCAACACTGTATTTGAGCACGCCCATCACTTCTTCAACAGCTGTCACCGTAAAGGTATTACCGGCTTGGTCAGAAATGCTATCGCCTTCTTTGAACACCACGCGCGATAACGGCGCAGAATTTTTGGCGTAGACGCGCGTCTCTTCACTTTGCGGAAATAGGATATGCACACAGCGGTCATCGACGTCGATGACCACACCCAAGCCAAGCTCAGACTCCGTATCAGATAAATAACGTTGACCAACGGCAAATTCGGTGCTGTGCAATGAAGCGATAGAGATAGTCATAAGGCGATGTCTTTTGTACTCAGATGATAAGAAAATAGATAATTAATGAATCAAGCCACAATCACACAAGGATTTAGTCAATTAATAGCTCAAACTTATTAATAAATTGCTGGTCATTGAAGCTATCAGCAACGCCCAACTTGTCAGCTAGGTCGATGGATAAAACAGACCATTATATAACGTTAGCGCCTAGATGAGTGCGTTAACTTGACTTTTCAAGAGCAGTTTTTGGCAAGATTATTGCAATTGTTTGGCAAGAATATTGCAATACTGCGCTTAAGTAACTTTTTAGAAATCCATATATAACGACTCACAAGTAAAGAAAAAGGCTCGCTACTATGCCCTAAACATTGTTATCATAAAATTGTTTCTATATTGTTAATATATGCAATTTAACATTTCTTATTGTTATTGAAGCTATGTTAACCATTACCCCCTTTTAGATTTTCCCAATGATATAAAAAAGTTATTCAAAAAATTTAACTATCAAGTCTTAAAACACAAAATTTCGGCAACCTCCTACTTAATACTGTCCTTTTTAAGACCGTTAAGTAAGCCAAATAGTGTTTTTCATAGTCGTTTAAGTTATGAATTAACCGTAAATACTTTAATACTAGTTATATATCTAGATGTTTAACTAAGTGATAATCTTAAAAACTTTGCCCCAATACTCAAATCCCATTTTCGTAAGGCTTACGTATCACCACATCATCGATTGCTCACAGCAAATAGCATCAGTAGTCTGTATAGACAGTCTGCTTTGAGGTCACGTTTATCCAAGGACAATCCCCTCATGAGTGCCTCCAAAAAAGTTGGCTTTTTTAACCAAGTCAGTACCCAAGTGACGACCATTCTATTTATGGCTTTTGTGGTCGTACTAGCCGTTGTTGTGTATGTTGTTGATAAAGAAGGTCATGAAAAAATTCGCCTTGAATCGGCAAAACTGGTCGCTGAGCGTGGTAATACCGCGGTCAATAGTATCTCAGCCGATATCAATCGCGTGATGCGCAGTGCCCTGTTATTGCAGCAAAGCGCGCAGACTTTGCCGCCACAAGAAGCGATTTTGCAAGCCAGTACCGCCAATGCTTTTGATAAGCGCGATTATAACTTATTAGGTAGTGGCGGCATTTGGCCAGAAAAAGGCGCACTGGGCGCCAATACCGCCACCCATCCATTTTTGATGGTGCGTCAAAACGGCGATTATCAAGCGGTACTCAGCGACCCAAACCCTGCCAATCCTTATTATCAAGAAGACTGGTTTAGCGTTTTGAAATTGCTCAAACCTGAAAGCTGTATTTGGAACCATGTCCGCGCCAGCCAAACCAAAGGCGAGCTGGCGATGAGTTGCGGTGTCGCCATCGAGCGTGACAACCAGTTCTGGGGTGCCAGTACCGTCAACTTTACCCTCAACCAGCTGCAAGAAAACATCGTTAAGCTCAGCGAAAGCTCAGGCTCAGGTTATATTTTACTGCTCGATAACAGTGACAAAGTTATCGCTTCATCTAATCCTGAGCGCTTAAGCTATATCGACGAAGCCACCGGCACACCGCTCGATATCAAGCAAGTTATCAACGCTGACCCTGCTTGGAATCCGGTACTAAACTTCTTGGAGATGCAGCGTAAAGAGACTATCGAGCGCGTTGCCGCTAGCGTATCGCCGCAAGTCCAGGTATTGACCACGCTTGATAAAGCCGAAACCGGTACGTCAAAAGGCTATTATCTCGTCAACTACGCCGCTTATCTAAACAACGGTGAAAATAAGCAAAACGCGATGGATAGCCGCTTATTGCAGAGCTTTGAGTTGGAAAAAGACAGCTACTATAACGGCAGCCAAGCGTACGTATTTGAGATTCCTGAGACTTATTGGAAACTTATCGTCGTCCAGCCTGACGCTGAAATTAACGCCATCGCTGACAACTTAAGTAAAAATCTGATCAACTGGATTGCCCTCGCGCTACTTATCACCGCGGGTTTGATTTACTTTATGCTCACTTATTTAGCGTTTAAACCATTAAAAGAAACCACCGATAAAATCTCGCAAGCGGAAAACCTGATTAACGATAAGCAATACAATAAGCTAAGCGAGGTTAAATTCGCCGAAGGTCGCAACGAGATTGGGCTGGTAAACGGCTCTATTAATGACCTCCTAGACCGTATCCAATCTAACGAAGGTAAGCTTGCCAATATCAACCAGCAGCTAGAGATTAAAGTTGAAGAGCGTACCGCTGAGCTACAAGAGACGCTAAAAGAGCTGAAAAACTCTCAGCTGCAATTGATTCGTTCAGAAAAAATGGCAACGTTAGGTCAAATGGTCGCAGGTGTTGCTCATGAGGTTAATACGCCATTGTCTTATGTGCAAAACAACCTAGAAATTATCGGTCAGTTGACTGAGCAATACGAAGAGCTGATTGAGTTGGTACAAGGGTTAAAAGCCGTTAAAACTGACGCCGCTACTGATGGCAAAATTGACAAACTATTGGCTGATATCGTCCGTGCGTCGGATGAAATCCAAGAAGATGATTTGTCCACTGAGCTTAAAGAGCTGATTAAAGACTCTCTCTTTGGCGTCGAGCAAATCACCGAGATGGTACTAAACTTACGTAACTTTGCCCGTCTTGATGAGTCAAAAGTGAAAACCATCGATGTGCGCGAATGTATCGAAGCGTCATTGAAAATCGCTGGCAACTCTATCAGACATCAAGAAATTGTCACTGATTTTGCGCCGAACCCTGAGATTAAATGCTCGCCGTCACAGATTAACCAAGTCTTGGTGAACTTGCTTAATAACGCCGCGCAAGCCATGGGCGAAAAACCGGATGGCAAAATCGAAGTGCGCACGCGTTCTGATGAGCGCAATGTCTATATCGATGTCAGCGACAATGGTAAAGGCATGAGCGCCGAGGTGCTTAACCAAATCTTTGAACCGTTCTTTACCACCAAAGGCGCGGGCGAAGGAACCGGTCTTGGGATGGCCATCAGTCAGCAGATTATGGAGCAGCATAATGGCGACATTAAAGCGGTCTCAACCGAAGGCGTTGGCACCACCTTTACCTTAACGCTACCGATTTATAATGATTTAACCGAACAAAGCCTAGCAGCGTAAGCGCTAGGTTCTGTTGTTCGTTTTGTTGTGAGCTCAATTGCTATTTTAATGATTATATAAAGCTATAGCACTATTATTCATCATAAGGATATCATCATGAATGAATTTGACCATGAAATGGAAACCTCTGGCGCTGAGCTAGGGTCTGAAGCGAAACCGAAGTTGGCGTTTATCGACGATGAGCAACGTATTTTACGTTCGATGAAACTGCTGTTTCGTAAAACGCATGACGTGTTTATCACCACCGACCCGACTGAGTATATCGACTATATCAAAAATAACCATGTACACGTGGCGGTCAGCGACCAACGTATGCCTGAGCGCGTGGGTGTCGATATCTTGCGTGAAGTCAAAGAAGTGTCGCCATCTACCATGCGGATTTTATTGACCGGTTATGCTGATTTGAACGCCATTATTGGCTCTATTAACGATGGTGAGATTTATCGTTATTTGACCAAACCTTGTAAATCTGAGGAGCTACTTGCGGTCGTCGGTCGCGCCACCGAAATCGCGTTGACTTATAATCCAGATGAGGACGCGGAGCAATTCGACAGTTCTGGTAAAAAGCAGACACTGTTGGTCATCGATGAAACCGACGAGCTAATTGAACAAATAAGCAAGCAGTTCTCGCATAGCTATAGAGTCCTGCACGCTGAAGGCTTGGAAGAAGCTTACGATTATTTGGCCAATGAAGATATCGGCGTGTGTATTACCGACATCAATGTCAGCGGCGAAAACATCGCGCCGATTATCTTCACCTTAAAACAAGATGCGCCGCACTTGGTGGTCTTGGTACAGACGGAATTTCAGGATGCGGGCTTGCTCATTGATTTGATTAATAAAGGTCAGGTTTATCGCTGCTTACCTAAGCCCATGCGTGCCAGCCTACTTGAGATTAGCGTCAACCGTGCTTTCCAGCATCATGCAAAACTCAAAGCCAGCCCTGAGTTGGTTAAGCGTTATGAAGTGGAGCACGACCCTGAAAACGATGTACGTATTGATTTAAGCAGTCGCGTACGTAGTCTGATTGGCAAATTGCGCAAGCGTTTTTCTTTATAAAACGAAAAACGATATAAGCACAAGAACTCCTATCGCATAAAATAAAACCTCTATTTCAATTGAAGTAGAGGTTTTTTACTGCACGCTTTTCGATAAGGTTTTTGACGCGTTTTTTGACTAAGCCCGGCAACGTGCTACATTAAGCCAATAACTCTATCAGCCTATTTAAAATGCAAGACCATTTAAAACGTCATCTATTTAAAATATCATCTATTTAAAATAACAATGAGATAAGGAAACATCATGCAAGCGGTTTTTTTAGACAAGGGTACTTTTTCTGACAATGTCGACTTACCAGCACCTGCTGGCGTGACTGACTACATCACTTACGACGATACACCTCAAGAGCTGATTATTGAGCGCTGTCAAGATGCCGATATTATCTTTGCCAATAAAGTCCAAATCAATGCTGACGTCATTGCCAATCTGTCCAAACTTAAGCTTATCCAACTGACCGCCACAGGTATGAATAACGTCGATCAAAATGCCTGTGCTAAGCACAATGTTGCGCTATATAACGTCGCTGGTTACGCGGTCAAAAGCGTGCCCGAGCATACCTTTATGCTGATGCTAACGGCCATGCGCGCAGGCATTCATTATCATGAAAAAGTTGCGGACGGTACGTGGCAAGATGATGGTAATTTCTGCTTGCTCGATATTCCGCTGATAGATTTGGAAGAGAAGACGCTTGGTATTATTGGTGTTGGCACTATTGGTAAACGCGTCACCGACATCGCCCGCGCTTTTGGCATGACAGTATTGTGGGCGGAGCATCAAGGGCGTACGCCGCGTAATGAGGATTATACGGCGTTCGATGAGGTACTGGCGCAGTCTGATGTACTGAGCTTACATTGCCCATTAAATGAGCAAACCAAGCACTTAATTAATAAAGACACCTTAGCGAAAATGGCTAAACAGCCACTGATTGTCAATGTCGCTCGTGGCGGTATTGTCGATAGCCAAGCGCTGACCGATGCCATTAATAACGAGCAAATTATTGGTTATGCCACCGATGTATTTGAGCAAGAGCCGATTGTCAAAGACGACCCTTTATTAACCCTTGCTAAGCATCCGCGGGTGATATTTAGTCCGCATAACGCCTGGGGCAGTAAAAGCGCGCAAGAAACCTTGTGGCAAATCTTAAGCAAACAAGTCTCAGAATTTATCGATAAGCATGAGAAGACAACCACTAATAACACTTAACGACTAAAATTTAACCAATCGTCCTTTATTTTGCGGTATTTAAGCATCACGCGGTCACTCAGATAATTATTGGTGACCCGCCAAGGATAAATATCGCCTTGTTTCGGTAATTGGTGTTGCGCGCGCTGCACATAGCCTGCCGATAGCGCGCCCATGACCGTATCTGGCTGCGCATGCGCCTCGCTATGCGCAGTTTTTGCTTGTGACACTGCCACCTGATAACCGTGCTTATGCATATGGTTGAGAAGCCGCAGCACATACTGACAAGCCAAATCGATTTTGAGCGTCCACGACGCATTGGTATAACCAAATAGCGCCACCATATTTGGCACGCCTTCAACCATCACCGCCTTATACGTCATGCGTTTGCCAATATCAATTGCCTGTCCATCGATATATAGTTTCGCGCCGCCAAGCATTTGCAGCTTTAGCCCCGTTGCGGTCACAACAATATCAGCGTCAAGGTGTTTGCCAGAGTCAAGCATGATGCCAGTTTTGGTAAAGTGGCTGATTTGATCAGTCACGACGGCAGCGCGCTTGCCATGTAATGCCTTAAACAAATCGCTGTCTGGCACAGCACAAAGTCGCTCATCCCACGGATTATAAGTAGGCATAAAATGCGCAATATCAACTCCGCTGCCCTTTAACTCGGTTTTAACGCCACGTTTTAATAAGGCTTTTATCACCTTCGGCGCAAAAACCGCTGCTCGATACGTCCCTTGTTGCATCAACACATTACGCGCGCGCAGTAGCTTATAAGCTTGCGTTTTTGATAACGGCGAAAATTTACCTGCCAGCCAATCAAGCGCATAATCATCGCCCGGTACACTTGCTACATAGGTCGGCGAGCGTTGTAGCATAGTAACGTGCTGCGCGCATTGCTCGCCCGCTTCATCGACCATGGCAGGCAATAGCGTCATCGCCGTCGCCCCACTACCAATTATGACGACTTTTTTATCGTCATAATTCACATTTTGCCAATGCTGCGGATGAATGATTTCACCTTGGAAATCTGCTTCGTTTTCAAAAATAGGACGATAACCTTGCTCATAATCATAGTAGCCTGTAGCACCGACGACAAACTTTGCCGTTAAGGCAAATACCTCGCCACTTACATGGTTTTTTACCGTTGCCGTCCACTGTTGGTTATGGCTTGACCAAGACAGTTGCTGCACCTCATGCTGATAGCGGATATGTTCAGTGATACCAAAATCGCGCGCCGTATCAGCAATATAGTTTTTAATATCGCCGCCTTTTGCCAATACTCGATGGTTCAACCACGGACGAAAGCTATAGCCAAAGGTCAAAGCATCAGAGTCGGAACGAATACCAGGATACGTAAACAAATCCCACGTACCGCCCAAATCCGCGCGTTTTTCTAATACCATAAAGCGCTGGCTAGTTTTTTGCCGCTTTCTTGTTGCTCGCTGTTTTAAGCGACTCGAGCTTTTTTGCCCAAACAGCGCTTTATGCTTTTGCTGCTGCAATCGACATGCCATACCGATACCGGCAATACCAGCGCCGATGATAAGTACTTCACAATCGACGGGGATATTTGAGGCGGATGACCACGCTTTAGGTTTAAAGCGCTGCTTAAGTGCCTGTTTGGCGGCTGTTACATCAAGCATAATACGATCCTTGTTTTTGCATGATTGATTTAAAAATAGCTTATTAGAAAGGAGTTACTAAAAAGGGCATGGACTTTCCCAATCCATCCACGCACCAAGGGTCGGATGTTTAAGGCGCAATTGCTGAGCATGTAAATTAAGCCTCGGCGCAATCGTTAAGGCATTACCTTCGGCATAAATTGGGTCGCCAATCATCACATGACCGACGTGCACCATATGCACGCGCAGCTGATGACTACGACCGGTCACGGGCTTTAACAGCACGCGAGTAACGGCTTGACCGTTGCATTCTTCATGCGCCAACACCTCATACAGTGTCAATGCATGCTTTGACCAATTATGGTCAACGATATGCCGTGGTTTGGTCGTAGGCTCATAGCGTACCGGCACTGATATCTCGCCTTTGGCACCGACGTTTTGCCACCGACCAAAGACGCGCGCTTGATAGCTTTTTTGCGGCAACCGGTCGATGAATTGCTTACTAATGTGACTTTGCGCGGCGGCATTTTTGGCAAAAATTAGTAGCCCTGAAGTATCCATATCTAGACGATGGATCAACTTTACCGCCGGATTGGCGCGCTCGAGTCGTGCCAACAAACTCACCTTAAGGCTTTTACCATCGACGCTTAACAGTCCGGCGGGCTTATCAACAACCCAAATGTCATCGTCTTCATAGACGGTAATGTCTTGGGCAAATTTTTGAAAAAACGCAAGAGGATAGGCATTTTCTTGAGCGTTTAAGGCATCTATTGCTTCATCGGTAAAAGGCATAAAAATGGGCTACTTGTATCAAAAGGTTGGTGGTTTAAAAATAGATTATTCTAATAAGGCTATAAATGATATCAGGGTTTAGAAATATTAACGGCGCTACACGGTAAACATGCTAGATGTAGAATAATGCCCGCACGAGATTAGGGTGACAGATAAAACATAACCTGTGTCATTATGTGTCGATTTATTGTGCTAATAGTAATTGTTAAACATTTTAACCCGCCTGCATCTGTCAACTTTGAGCAAACATGTTAATATAATGGCAGATTTTCACCACCTCCCAACCATTCTTTAACCACTCATCGCTCGAATATGACAGCCGTATTGTATGATGACTGGTGATAGAAATAATAAAACAAGAGAGATAAATTATGTCAGACCTTATTGTTAATACCACTGATGCAAACTTCGACCAAGACGTCCTACAATCTGATATGCCAGTGCTAGTAGACTTTTGGGCAACTTGGTGTGGTCCTTGTAAAGCCATCGCGCCTATTTTAGAAGATTTGGCGAGCGAGTACCAAGGTAAAGTTAAAATCGTTAAAGTCGACGTCGATAACAACCCGCAAGCAGCGAGCCGTTTTGGTATCCGCAACATCCCAACGCTATTTGTCTTTAAAGATGGCGAAAAAGTCGATTCAGTCATGGGCTTACAGCCAAAAGCTGAACTTGCTAAAGTATTAGATAAACATCTATAAGTACGATTAATAAATGCCAATTAATAATCGCTAAAAGGCGTTTGTTAAAAATAGCGATTCTAAAAAATGCGCTATGCTGTTTATAAAGTTCGTATTGAAAAAGCCATTATCTTTTTGAGCTAATGGCTTTTTTGCTGCTTTTCTGAGCAAAAAGCTGGATATTATAGCTTTTTTGGCAAAAATTATTGACAAGGCTGTCTTGAACGCCGTATAGTCTGCTGACAAGAGAAAACTAATCATTTTCCTAAGTGTCTTGTCGCTATTCTCCTCGTGTTTATCAACAAAAACACAATCGTCATTATAAAACACCACTACTGAACGCAATGACTAAACACAATTACTGATATTGAGTTTTTGACGCAGACTCTTATGTAGACTTCTTTATCTTCACTTTTTATAAACCTGCCTGACTGTCTTGCAAGGCGTTTATAAGCTGGCACGTAAAACAAACAAATCCTACATAAGCCCCAAGCCCTGTGTATATACCCTCTATCGCCCTACACCCTTTGTTTAACCCTTGTCGTGATTTGTGCTGATAATGGCATCTCTCATCTGATCAACTGCTAATGACCTATCTATGAATCTTACTGAACTAAAGAAAAAATCAATCGCTGAGCTACTGGCCATCGCCAAAGAAATGGGCCTTGATAATATGGCGCGTAGCCGTAAACAAGACATTATCTTTGCTATCTTAAAAACCCATGCCCGTAACGGCGAAGCCATCTACGGCGACGGCGTGCTTGAGGTACTTCCTGATGGTTTTGGCTTTTTACGCTCATCAGAGGGCTCTTATTTAGCAGGTCCTGACGACATATATGTCAGCCCCAGCCAAATTCGCCGTTTTAGTCTCAAGACGGGCGACAGTATCGCGGGCACAATTCGTCCGCCAAAGGATTCTGAGCGTTATTTCGCGCTACTAAAGGTTGGCGAAATCAACTTTGATACCCCAGATCGCTCGCGTCATAAGCTGATTTTTGAGAACTTAACGCCATTATTTCCAACTGAGCAATTAAAGCTAGAGCTTGGTAATGGCACCACTGAAGATTTGACTGGTCGTATCATCGACCTGATTGCCCCGATTGGTAAAGGACAGCGCTCGATTATCGTTGCACCGCCAAAAGCCGGTAAAACCATGCTCTTGCAATCTATTGCTCAGTCTATCACCCGTAATAATCCTGAATGCTACCTTATCGTCTTGCTCATTGATGAGCGTCCAGAAGAAGTAACCGAAATGGAGCGCACCGTGCGCGGCGAAGTCGTTGCCTCAACCTTTGATGAGCCACCGCAGCGTCATGTTCAAGTCGCCGAAATGGTCATCGAAAAAGCCAAACGTTTGGTCGAACATAAGCAAGACGTGGTCATTTTGCTTGATTCTATCACCCGTCTTGCCCGTGCTTACAACACCGTTATTCCATCATCGGGTAAAGTATTGACCGGTGGTTTGGATGCCAACGCGCTAGAACGTCCAAAACGCTTTTTTGGCGCGGCGCGTAACGTCGAAGAAGGCGGCAGCTTAACCATTATTGCCAGTGCCTTGATTGATACCGGTAGTAAAATGGACAGTGTTATCTTTGAAGAGTTTAAAGGCACGGGTAACCAAGAAATCACCCTTGAGCGTGACTTAGCCGAAAAACGCGTCTTCCCTGCGATTAATATCAAAAAATCTGGCACCCGCCGCGAAGAGCGCCTACTTGATGAAGATAAACTACGTAAAGTTTGGATATTGCGTAAACTGTTACAACCGATGGATGGTGTCCAAGCGACTGAGTTTTTGCTTGATCGTTTAAAAGAAGCCAAAACTAACGATGAATTCTTTGAGCAAATGAAACGTAAGTCACAAAACTAGACCGTTAGCTCGACTGCTAGATTAAAAAAGGCCACTTTATGTGGTCTTTCTAGTTTTGCAATTACGTAATTGCAAAAAACAGTTAGCGGACTATCATTATAAATACAATAACTATAAGCAAAACCCCTACCAATGATACAGCGAAGTAACATAATTTACCGTATATTTGCAAAGCTTAGCGTTTCTACTACGGCTTGATAGAGACAAACAAGCTATTATTAAAAGTAGTACAGACATATTTAGATACATCCTGTATATTGGATTTCAAACTTGATGACTTAATAGGTGATACCATGAAATTTGCTAAAACTTTTGCACTAACTGCGATTGCAAGCTCAGCTTTGATGATGGGCGGTTGTGCTAACAATGGTTATGGTTACAACAGTGGCTTGAGCAACACTGCTAAAGGCGCTACTGCTGGTGCAGCTGCTGGTGCTCTACTTAAAAGTGGCGGCAACAGTAAAGACATCGCTCGCGGTGCAATTGGTGGCGCAGCCATTGGCGGCGCAGGTGCTTATATCCTTGACCAAACTCGTTAATCACTATTCGTTAGCTATGATTAAATCATTATCTTAATTAAGATGATAGATTACATGAGTATTGAAAAAAGATAGCTGACTATTAAAAAGTTAGCAAGAAAAAAGCCTGCAATGGATTTGCAGGCTTTTTTACGTTTATAGGGTAAGCAATACCCAAATATTTTTATAACACAAAACGAACTCTATAACGCGCCGCTAAAAGTATCGCACGCTTGCACATTACCGCTCTCTAAACCACGGGTAAACCACTGCACGCGCTGTTGACTGGTGCCATGAGTAAAATTATCGGGTACCACAGCGCCGCCGCCGGCACGTGCTAAACGATCATCACCAATTTGACCAGCGGCATTGATGGCTTCATCAATATCGCCCGCTTCCAAGAACTGTACGCGCTCTTGATTGCGCTGCGCCCACACGCCTGCAAAACAATCGGCTTGTAACTCTTGCATGACAGACAGTTTGTTAGCCTGCGCGCGTGTCACTTGGCGACTGGCTTCATTGACTTGCTGAGTAATACCAAGCAAAGTCTGCACGTGGTGACCGACCTCATGAGAGATGACATAGGCTTGCGCAAAGTCTCCCGCTTTACCTTGATTTTCACTATCGCCTGAACCTTGTTCATCGCCAGTAATACCCAAACTTTGACGCATCTCTACAAAAAACGACGTATCCAAATATACCGTCTGATCGCCTGGGCAATAAAAAGGCCCTGTGGCGGCGCTGGCACTGCCGCAAGCTGAGGTGACCTGTCCATTAAATAAAATCAATGACGGCTCTTTATAAGTGCTCCCTGCCTCGTTAAATATCTGATGCCAAACTTCCTCTGTATCCGCCAATACGACTTTTACAAAGCGGGTATCACGTTCATCACTAGTGGCAGGTTGGGTAGAAGTATTGCCGCCACCCGTAATCACTTGCCCCGTTTGCAAGGCGGTCATCGGATTAACCCCAAACACCAGCCATAAAATACCAGCAATGATAATACCGCCGATACCGCCACCAATCATTTTGCCGCCGCCACTGGTGGTGCGCACATTCGAACTGCCACGTCTGTCTTGCCACTTCATAATGTTTCTCCTAAAAATCCAATAGCATGCCTATCACTATCGTAGTAAACCCTATTATTTGATTATTAACGTTATAAGATATATGACTCATTCCGTTGATTTTATATTCTAGCTTTCAACCATAATCGCTTCTATATTTTTGCTTTATTTTAATGTCAATTTTATTGATAAATAGCCTATCGATAATCTCAAAATACGCTTAAAATCATAAAAAAATCCTTTTATCAAAAAAGTGCTAAAACGTCCTGATGTCATTGATTATACGTCGATTAATTTGGCTTGTTGTATTAAAAAGTATATTAAATGAGCAAGTTAAAAGTCGGTTTACAATTTTATTGTTACTTAATTGTACAACCTCTTTCCATGCAGAAAGAAATCATATAGAATGCGTGAAAGCTGAGTAGCTGTAATTAATACTAGTTGAATTCTGGGACATCTCGGATATTCAACCTTTTTTGCTGCTACTGATCATTTCATTTTTCCGGAGAAACCCTATGAAACTTAAATTACTTGCTCTAGCTGGTATCATGACTGCAACTATGGGCCTTACTGCCTGTGATAGCAACAAAGAAAACGCTGCTGAAGATTTATCTGACGCGCAAGAAGAAGTGCAAGACGCTTCTGAAGAACTAAACGAAGCTGCTGCTGAAGGCGAAGCGGTACCTGCAGAAGCTGACGCTGCTGTAGCTGATGCTGAAGCTGACATCGCTGATGCACAAGCGGCTACTGCTACTGACGAAGTTGATGCTGAAGTACCTGTAGACGGTACTACTACTAGCGTTGATGTAGCTAGCGAAACTCCAGCTGTTGACGCTGCTGACGAAGTTGTTGTTGAAGAACCAGCTCAGTAATTTTTATTTTTCATAATAAAAGTACTGCAGTAAAAAAGAGAGCCTATGCTCTCTTTTTTTATGTCTACTATTTATGTTTTATAAAAAGTAGTATGATATAAAAGCGCCACATAAAAAATGATGGTTATCACAGTAATATATTCAATAGACTGTGATAACCATCATTTTCACTTACTGCCGAGATTATTATTAGTCAAATAAGCGCTCATCCACTTGTTGGCGAAACTTCTGTCCTGTTTTAAAGGTGACGACGCGGCGTGCTGACACGGCAACGGGCTCCCCTGTCTTCGGGTTACGTCCGGGACGGCTGTTTTTATCTTTAAGCTCAAAGTTGCCAAAGCCTGACAGCTTGACCTCTTTGCCATCAATCAAACTCTCTGACAACTCGTCAAAAAAATTCTCCACCAAACAGCGGCCTTCTTGGCGTGTCAGGTTAAGATGACTCATCAAATGCTCAATCATGTCAGATTTGGTTAAGGTGCTCACAGTACGACTCCTATGCTATGTCGTGATGTCGAATATCATGGTTTAGCGGTATGAGAATTAATGTTAGTTATTATAAAGGTTTTTTGTCATCTTTTTCATAAAGTCTGCATGAAAATCCTTTATTAATAACCACTTAACTTTTTTAAGGATGAAAATTTCTATCAGATAATCATTTTTATAAATAGCAAAACGCCATAGCCTCATTTATGCAGAGGCCATAGAGCGTTTTAGATGGTTATATCTTGGTTTTAGCTATCACGCAACTGAGCGGCGTGCTGTTCAGTTAGCGCTTGCACGACTTTATCTGTCGCCGTTTTTACTGCGTCATCAGATAATGTCTGTGCTTTGTCTTGCCATATTAAAGCGAATGCTAAAGAGCGTTGACCAGTCGGTACTTTGTCGCCTTCATACACATCAAATAACCATAAATCTGTCAGCAATTCATCAGCTGCGGCACGAATCGTCGCCTGCAAGGTCTGTAAGCTGATGTCACTATCGACTAAGATGGCGATATCGCGGCGTACGTGCGGGAATTTGCTTGGTGTGGTGATAGCGTGCTGTTCACGTACCAAGGTTAATAATGGCGCCAGTGACAATTGCGCCACCCACGTCGCTGGCAAGTCTAGCTGTTTAGCGGTATTAGGATGGAGTTGACCCAACCAACCGACGTATACCTCATCGATATAGAGCTTAGCACTTTGACCAGGATGTAAGAAGGCAAGCGCACTACGCTCATAGCGGATACGCGCACTGTCGATTTGCGCAGGTAATAACTGCTCAATATCATGCTTAAGATCATAAAAATCTAGCGCACGGTTTTGATACGCTTGCTCATCCCAAACATCGCCGACAGCAACCAACGCAATACTTGGCGTTTGTACCAACTCGCTAATACTTTGACCGACAAAGCTTAAACCCGTTTCAAAGAAACGCACGCGCGGCTGCTGACGATTGAGGTTATATTGCACACAAGGCAATAAGCTTGATAGCAAAGTACGGCGCATCACCGCCAAGTCGCTAGAGATAGGATTGGCCAGTGCCAACACTTCGCCCAGCGCTTTATCATCAAGCAAGGCTTCTATTTTTGCATCACTAAAGCTAAAGCTAATGGCTTCCATATAGCCATTATCGACTAGCGCGAGCTTCATCTCGTGCGTCAAGTCCGCCGTGTCGTCATAATCCATACTGACTTGCAAATGCGGCAAGACGCTTGGAATATTATCATAACCGTAAATACGGGCAATCTCTTCAATCAAGTCCTCGCGGATACTCATATCAAAACGATACGATGGCGGCGTGCAAATCAGCTTATCTGCTTGCTGCTCTACCTCAAAGCCTAATTGAGTCAAAATACGCACCATCACTGCTGGCTCAATCTCAATACCAATGACCTCACGGACTTTAGTAACTGGCAACGTAATCGGCGTACGTGCTGGCAAGTGCTTGCTATTTTCTACTTTTACTATTTGCCCAGCTTGCGAGTTCGTGACACTGGTAATCAAATCAACTGCACGCGCTAGTGCTAACGCTGGCAATTCAAAATCGACACCACGTTCAAAACGTTGTGAGGCATCGGTATGCAAACCAAAACGGCGTGCGCGTGCAGCGATCGCTAATGGATTAAAAAAGGCACTTTCTAGGATAATATTGGTCGTGTTATCAGTAACGCTACTACGCTGACCGCCCATAATTCCGGCAAGTGCCAATGCACCTTTATCATCGGCAATGACCAACTCATCACCCGTTAGAGTAATGGTTTGCTCATTTAATAAAGTAATGGTCTCAGCAGGCTGCGCCAAACGTACTACGATATCGCCTTCAATGGTATCAGCATCAAACGCATGTAGCGGTTGGCCCAGTTCCATCAACACGTAGTTGGTCACGTCAACCAAAAAGTTATGCGAGCGCAGTCCCGATTGGACTAGCGCATCTTGCATCCATTTCGGCGTATCGATACTACGATCAATGTTGCTGATTGATTGGAGTAAATAGCGTGGGCACGCTTCAACCGCGCTTACTGTTACTGCTGGCGTAGTATTTCCAGCACCGTTAGCGTCAGTTGGCACGTTGGCAGGAATCTCAGGCTGCTGCATTGGCAAATCATTAATCACTGATATCTCACGGGCAATACCGCGTACACTAAAGCAATCTCCGCGGTTTGGGGTGATAGAGATATCCAGTATTTGATTGTCTAAACCTAAATACTCACGGATATCCATGCCAATCGGTGCATCACTTGGCAACTCAAGCAGGCCATCGATGCTATCGATTAAATCAATTTCAGAGGCACCGCAGAGCATACCGTTAGAGTCGACACCGCGTAGGTTGCCATTTTTAATTGTAAAGCCTTCTGCGTCGTTAGATGGCAGCACAGCACCAACGGTCGCAACCGGCGCTTTCATACCAACCGTCACATTGGGCGCGCCGCAAACGATTTGTAACGGCTCAGCGGCACCAATATTGACCTGCGTGACGCGCAGTTTATCGGCATCGGGATGCTGCTCGACGCTGATTACCTCACCTACTACCACGCCGCTAAAAGCACGAGCAACCGCAAAGCGATCGTCAATCTCAAGCCCTGCCATTGTAAGCTGTTCGGCCAATTGCTCACTGCTATTGTTGGGGTTTACCCATTGACGTAGCCACTGTTCGCTAATTTTCATAAATATCTCGGATCAGAATTTTATAATAAAGATTTTAGAATAAAGGGTGACGTATTAATAACGACCATCTAGCCAAACTGTTTTAAGAAGCGTACGTCGTTTTGGAAAAACAGGCGCAAATCATCGATACCGTAGTACAGCATGGCAAAGCGCTCAATACCCATGCCAAAAGCAAAGCCGGTGTATTTTTCGCTATCAATACCGCAATTGGTCAGCACCTGTGGGTGTACCATGCCGCAGCCCATGACCTCAAGCCATTTACCATTATCATCGAGAATATCGACTTCAGCAGAAGGCTCGGTAAATGGGAAGAATGAGGGACGGAAACGCACGGTCAGCTCTTTGGCAAAAAATGCTTCTAAGAATTCACTAATCAAGCCTTTTAGCTCGGCAAAGGTGCTCGACTCAGTAACCATCAAGCCTTCTAGCTGATGGAACATCGGCGAATGGGTTTGATCTGAGTCATTACGATAGACGCGGCCTGGGCAAATAATACGAATCGGCGGCTCATTCTTTTCCATGGTGCGAATTTGCACGGGGCTGGTATGGGTACGCAGTAAATAATGCGCATCAAAATAGAAGGTATCATGCATCGCACGGGCTGGATGATGCGATGGGATATTTAGCGCTTCAAAATTATAGTAATCGCTCTCAACTTCAGGGCCGGTCGCAACATTAAAACCCGCTTGGATAAAATACTGCTGCATACGCTGGGTAATCATGGTCACGGGATGCAAATGGCCTTTTTGACCACCGCGCGCAGGCAAGGTGATATCAATGCTCTCGCTGGCAAGCTTGGCGTTTAATGCCGCCACTTCTAGCTCTTGCTGCTGCGCGGTCAACGCATCTTGAATGCGGCTACGCACTTGATGTAACCAGCCGCCGTAAGTTTTTTTATCATCGCTGCCAAGCTTACCCATCTGCTTTGACCAGCCGGTTAATGGGCTCTTTTTACCGGTCAGTTGCACACGTAAATCTTGCAGGGCGCGCACATCGGTTACTTGTAGAACTAACGCTTCAGCAGCACTGGCAAACTCATTTAACTGGGCTTCGTTTAACTCGCTGAGCTCGGTGGACAAGGTCGGTAGCGCCGACAAATCGGTGGTAGCAGCAGGGGTAGTCATAAGACGCATTCTTCCTGATTTAAACGGACTATTAATAATAGTGATTTATAATTGTAGGGATTTGACCAAATATTGCAAACCATTTACCCACTCATTTTCAACCAAAGGCGTGTGATATAAATGGCTTGAATATTTAGACAATAAAAAGTGCAACTTTACTAAAAACGTTTTACATTTTTGCGGTGTAAAATTGGCTGTAAAATAATTTAATATAAAAAAAGCCACCGACCAGCGGTAGCTTTTATTAATATCGTACTATTAATCAATATTATTGCTATCCATTTAAGCAAACACTCAAAAAAGCGGAATACTTAAAGGATAGTTAATATTTAGGCTAATTCCGCTTTTGCTTTTTCAACTAAGGCGGTGAAAGTCGCTGCATCATGCATAGCGATGTCAGCAAGTACGCGACGATCGATAGCAATGTTTGCTTTTTTCAAGCCGTTGATAAGGCGGCTATAGCTTAAGCCGTTTAAGCGTGCACCAGCATTGATACGTGCAATCCAAAGACGACGGAAAGTACGTTTTTTGTTGCGACGGTCACGATATGCATACTGACCAGCTTTGGTCACTGCTTGTACAGCTACGCGATAAACACGTGAACGAGCGCCGTAGTAGCCTTTTGCGCGCTTTAAGATTTTTTTGTGACGGCGATTTGCCTGTACACCACGTTTTACACGGGCCATAAATTACTCCAAGATTTTTTAATCATTATTAAACGAATCACGATGTCATCAAATAATTGATTAATAGACATCGTTATCAAATTGCAAAGTCAAATATTTTTAATAAATTAAAGCTAAA
This sequence comes from Psychrobacter sp. Sarcosine-02u-2, assembly GCF_002836335.1. Lineage (NCBI taxonomy): Bacteria > Pseudomonadati > Pseudomonadota > Gammaproteobacteria > Moraxellales > Moraxellaceae > Psychrobacter > Psychrobacter sp. Sarcosine-02u-2. The sequence goes on from NZ_PJBX01000176.1 coordinate 50,758, forward strand.
TGACGATAGGCTATTAGATGTATGGGCACATACGACGAACTGCTGCTTCGTCAGACTTGTCCACCATCTTTAGACCGCGCAACTGGCGAATACGCTTAGCTGATTTCTTGGTCAAGATATGGCTTTTGAATGCTTGTTTACGCTTAAAACCGTTCGCTGTTTTTTTGAAGCGTTTAGCGGCGCCGCTTCTGGTTTTCATCTTAACTTTCATGATGATTTGCCTCTTTGTCTTTGATAGAACCTGGTCGTCAAATAGTAAAAACGAATAGTCGCTTTAAAAACAAGCACTAAACGGCTATTTGCCTCGAGGTGGGAGGCGCTATTTTAGCAGATAGTACGCTGTTTTGCCAAGGAAAGTTTTAATCGCTACTTTATAGGGTGCGTTAGTTACTATGAAATACACTACGCGCAAAAACGTGCTGCTGTTATAATTGCGCTTTATTTCCTGCGTTAACATATTGAATGTCAGCGGTAGCTGTGTTTAAGTAGAGATTGAGCGCTATTTTTACTACTTTCTTTAATACCGTTTACCCCTTTCTCATTTCTTTTATAAGACGACTGATAGATTATGACTTTACCTGCTTGGCTTGCTGCCGTAAACTTTAATGCTGATGGTTTGATTCCTGCAATTGCACAAGATTATGTGTCAGGGCGTATTTTGATGATGGCGTGGATGAACGCCGAATCCTTACAATTAACCGCGCAAACGCAGACGGCGGTGTACTTTTCGCGTTCGCGTGGCAAGTTATGGCATAAAGGCGAATCTTCTGGGCATACCCAGCGCGTGCATGATATTCGTCTAGATTGCGACGCCGATGTGATTGTCCTTAGCGTCACTCAAGCCGGTGGTATTGCTTGTCATACTGGCCGTGAGTCTTGTTTTTATCAGCGTTTGGATTTGTCAGGGCAAACACCTGAATGGCAAACAGTCGATAAAGTATTAAAAGATCCTGCAGAGATTTATCAGACAAACGCCGCTGCAAAAGCCACGCCTGAAATTAATGAAGCGACTGCGGAAGATATAGACCATGCAGACACCCATCAAAATAACAACCTTGCTACCACTCATTCTATTTTGCAGCAGCTTGATAAAGTATTGGCCGAGCGCAAACAAGCGGATGCTGACAGCTCATATGTAGCCAGCTTATATGCCAAGGGTTTAAATAAAATATTAGAAAAAGTCGGTGAAGAAAGTACCGAGAGCATCATCGCGGCCAAAGACTTAGCCAATTGTGATGAAAATAGCGACAAAGCCCAGTATGACGAAGCGCGTCACGAGCTGATCTATGAGGTCGCTGATGTTTGGTTCCATACTTTAGTGGGCTTGGCATGGTTTGATATAGAATCAGAAGCGGTATTAAATGAGCTAGGCCGACGTTTTGGTCTGTCAGGTATTGATGAAAAAGCAGCGCGCTAGCGTTTTTTAAGCTTAGCCATTACCCTGTTTGATTATTGTTGCTTTCACCTTTTTGTCATAACGGCAGGTTATAATAGTGTGACATGTTACTTCTCATAAGCTGTCGATAGCTTTTGTGTACGACAGCAATATTCTATACACTCAACGTATTCCTATAAAGACTGAAAACCAAGACAGAAGGATAGCATCATGGGTAGTTTTTCCATTACGCATTGGCTGATTTTATTGGTGGTGGTGGTGGTGGTATTTGGCACCTCCAAGCTAAGAAATGCCGGTAAAGATTTGGGCGGCGCAGTCAAAGGTTTTAAAGACGCCGTTAAAGATGAAAATACCGAACATACCAAAAAACAAGTTGTGCTTGACCATGATGGCAATGCGCACACTGAAGAGCGAACAACCACTAAGGTTGATGACAAGCATAATGTATAGCATTTAATAGTGGCATTGGGACATTATGTTTGATATTGGATTTTCAGAATTACTGCTTTTTGGCGTCATCGCCTTAATCGTTTTGGGGCCAGAAAAACTGCCCCAAGCGGCGCGTACGGCTGGGCAGTGGTATGCCAAAATTCGCCGAACCGTCACGACGTTGCAGTCTGAAATCGAAGCGGAACTTGACTTGGCAGAGACGCGGCAGCAAATGCAAAAAGAGCTGGCTAAAATTCGTGAAACTGAAGCTGAAATGCGCCGTGAGATGGCAGAGATGCGCGGCAGTCTGCAAGAATTTGAATCCTCGCAAAACCAGCATCTTAAAGCTGCGCATCGAGTTAATACTGCTAAAGTGGATAGTGATAGCGATAAAATCGACCATGAGAAAGACGATCATTCATTAGTAACGCCAAAAGAATTTGACTACGCTTATGACCGCTATGACTCCGATAAAAAATTAACAGCGCCTGAACTATTAGAATTACGAAACTCAAATAATGATGCTAATCTGAAAACTGATTTCAACGACAATACCCATCAAAAGATCCAAACCGCCATCACCAAACCGTGGGAAAACATGTGGTTTCGTCTTGGCGCTTATGATAAAGCAAGACGTCTGCCGCAGCCGCCCTACCTGCCCAATTATAAAGCCGATACGTTATTAAATAACCATTTAAACAAACCATCGATTAAAGAGTCATCAGTTCAGCAGGCTTCTGCCAAGCAGCAGGAGAATGATTAGTGGGTTTATTTAAGCGTAAAAAAAGCCGTCAAGAAAAAGTAACGGCTACAGACATCGATGCTATTACAGATGCGGCCACAGATGCCGCTGCGCATGATGACTCTGGTGATATCTTAAGCTCAATGGCTGATATGCCGATTACTGAGCATTTGATTGAACTACGCCGACATCTGATCAAGATATGCGTCGCGGTACTGGTGATATTTTTGGCCTTGGTCGGATTTTCACGCGAGCTCTATGACTTTTTATCCGACCCACTGGTTGCCCAGTTGCCCGCCAACTCAACGATGATTGCGACCGATATCACTTCCAACTTTATGGCGCCGATACGTCTGAGTATCTTTGTGGCGGCATTTTTGGCAATGCCCTATATCTTGTATCAAATTTGGTCGTTTGTCGCGCCTGGTTTGTATAAAAAAGAGAAAAAAGTCGCTATTCCTGTACTGATGTCTTCGATATTTTTATTTTATGCGGGCGTAGCGTTTGCTTATTTTATTGTGTTAAAAGGCGTGCTTAAGTTCTTTATCATGTTTGCGCCGCAAAACGTCTTGCCGATGACAGATATCGACAGTTATTTAAGCTTCGCGCTCAAATTATTCATGGTATTTGGGCTTACCTTTGAGATTCCAGTGGTGACTTTACTATTGATATTGGCGGGTGTCGTCTCCATTCAGAGTCTAGAAGATAAACGCCGCTATATTATCGTCGGCTGTTTTGCCGTTGCAGCGGTCGTTACACCGCCTGATGGCGTATCAATGTTGATGCTCGCCATTCCTATGTGGTTATTGTTTGAGCTAGGGTTGTTTTTAGCAAAAGTCTTAATCAAAGAAGAACGCAAACTGACTTTGACAGACGATATAGAGTTGAAGAAAGAATAACTTTACTTATCAGGCACTTATTCAAAAAGCAGCCAACACGCTAATCTGTTAATATAGCTTTCTTATTTAAATAGCTTTCTTATTTAAGTCGCTCAGTACTACCCTCATTATTAATGAGTCTCTCACTATCACCGTTATTATCAGCCGTCAGCCATTGTTTATGCAGTGGCTTTTTTACCGCCGCCAATTTTGACCCCATTCTAGTTTTTAGGTAGCTTTATTATGTCCGCATCGATGCCAGCTTATATGAGCGATCCCACTGATGAGCAGCTGAACGCACTAAACATGGCGATGGATCACAAGTCATTTAAAGTGGTTGCCTATGCAGGTGCAGGGAAAACCACAACGCTCAAATTAATTGGTGAGCGTCTGCGCGGTCGCGGTTTATATTTAGCGTTTAACAAAGCCATTGCCAACGATGCGCGGCAAAAATTCCCCGGTCACGTCGATTGTCGGACGTTTCACTCACTGGCCTACCGTCACGTACCACGTGATATTACCGCTAAATTGTCATTACCAAGGTTTTCACCCAAGCGTTTGGGTGATGATTTAGGCTTACAACCCGTGCAAGTGCGTCGGCAAATGGATGGGGTGAATAAATATATTACCCTCACGCCAGCGCGCTTGTCGCGATTTGTCAGTGATGCGGTGAGCAATTTTTGTAGCACTCATGCCAGCTATCCTGCCCCAAGGCATCTTGAATTTCCAAGCTGGCTTGATGAATCAGATAGCGAGCAATTGCGCGAAATCCTCTACCCTGCCGTTGAGCAGCGCTGGTTACAGTCGATTGATGCGCGCCATCCGGCTGGTATCGGCCATGATATTTATCTTAAATTGTGGGCATTATCGAAGCCGAGCATTCCTGCGGACTTTATCTTATTTGATGAAGCACAAGATGCCGATCCATTGATGATGGGGATTTTGACTCAGCAGCCACGGCAGGTGATTTATGTCGGCGACGCCCATCAGCAGATTTATGAGTGGCGCGGCGCGGTCAATGCGATGAAAAAACTGCCGTTGCCGCAAACTTTATTGACCCAATCGTTTCGTTTTGGCGAACCAATTGCCGAGATTGCCAATACCTTGCTTAAAGCTTTACAAGAAGACGTACCATTAAAAGGCAATCCTAATAAGCAATCGTCTACCGAAAAAGGCATGGTGCATAGTAAAAAAGATGCCATTCTTTGCCGTACCAATGCGGCGGCAATGTCGCAATTGCTGACGGGCTTAAAACTTGGTCATCGAGTTGCTCTGCAAGCCGATACTGATCGTATGCTTAAATTTTGTCAGGCAGCCGAAAACTTAAAAAATGGCAAATCGGCGTATGGTGTACCCGAACTGGCGTATTTTTATAATTGGAGTGACGTCCAAGAATACTCTGAAACCAATGAAGGCAGCGACCTTAAAACCTTGGTGAAGTTGGTCGATGACCATGGTACCAATGTGTTGACGCAGGCAGTTAACAGCCTAACCCGTATCGAAAATGCTGATTATGTCATCTCAACCGCGCATAAAGCCAAAGGGCTTGAGTGGGGCAAAGTGCAGCTCGATGATGATTTCTATTATGACGTGACCACCAATGCGGTCAAGATTAGCCCAGAAGAGCTGCGTCTGCTCTACGTTGCGTGTACGCGCGCGCAAAGCAATTTAGATATTCATAATATTAAAGACTTGGTATCAGGATTGCAGACAGGCAAAAAGGTCATTTTTGGTAATACTTAATCTGCCCGTCTATCTCTCACCTCATCGCCTTTGCCAACCTCATTTCATAATATTGACTATCCGATCATGAATCATAATCAACAACTTCAAGCACGCCAAAACACCATACAGCAATTATTTGCCAATCCTGTTCGCCTGCTTGCGCCTATGGAAGGTTTGACCGATCCATTGATGCGCCAAATCCTCACCCAAATTGCGTCAGACTTGGGTCGTCCTTATGATTGGTCGGTCAGTGAGTTTATTCGCGTCACCCAAACTGTCTTGCCAGCACACGTTTTTTATAAATACGTGCCAGAGTTGCATCATGATGCCAAAACCATATCTGGTACACCGATTCATATTCAGCTACTTGGTAGTGACGCGCAATTGATGGCAGAAAATGCCGCTTATGCTGCCGAGCTTGGTGCGCCTGCGATTGATATCAACTTTGGTTGTCCGGCTAAAACGGTTAACAGCCATCGTGGTGGTTCGGTGCTACTTGATGAGCCTGAGGTGATGCATGAGATTATCAGCGCCGTACGCCGAGCCGTACCCGCTCATCTTCCCGTATCCGCAAAGATTCGCTTGGGCTATACCGATACGAGTCGCATGGATGATATCAAAGCAGCGATTGCTGCGAGCGGCGCTGATTGGTTAACCATTCATGCGCGTACCAAAACCCAAGGCTATAAGCCTCCCGCTTATTGGGATAAAATCCAAAATTTTAATACGCTTGCTATACCAGTGATTGCCAATGGTGAGATTTGGAATAGTGAGCACGCACAAAACTGTATGGGACAGTCAGGAACCCAGCATCTGATGCTTGGTCGCGGCGCCGTCACCCGTCCTGATTTGATTGCCAAGATTGATGCCGATAATAATGACACAAAAACACTGACAGCCTTAGCATGGCAAGATTTAATTACCCATCAGATTAAGTTTTTAGAGGGTGCGGCGAAAAACGATGTGGTGTTGGTTGGACGTTATAAACAGTGGCTTGGTATGCTAACCAAGGGTTACTCTGAGGCGCAAACCTTGTGGGAAAGTATCAAACGAGAAAAAAATAAAGCGGTGATTATCGCGGCGCTGCAAAATAGCACATGCGAATAATCAGCGCTTTATGAGCGATATTGTGAAGGTGTTAAAAATTAGAATATCAAAGACTTACAGCAGCAATAAGCTAAAAACTGACCCGAATTGCTAAGTAAAATAACATCAATGAGCAAGCCATCGAAAGCACCCAAAGAATAGAGCGAAAGGTGGCTAAATTGGTAATATAAGCCACGCAAAACCCAATACGAATCAGCACATATAGCCAAGCGATGGTATTAATAATTAATTGCGGTACAAAAAACAGCATCGCAACCAACATTGCTGCCAAAAATATAGGCAAGGTTTCATAACTGTTTTGCTGGGCAGCATTGGCCCGCGCGGCAGCTCCCGTCGTCCCTTGTAAGAAATCACGCGGATGGGCATTGTCAGCCAAATTAAAACCGCCAAGCGCTTTTGCTGTCAGCGCCATCGCCAGTGGCAGCAGACTTGCCACCACCATCGCCCAAATAGCCGCTGCGGCACTATCGGGAATCAACCCAAAGAATAGACTCATCAGTATACTTGCCCCTATCCTGCAATCACTTCAAAATCGTGAGTCACATTGACGCCGCCCTGCACCAGCATCCGGCTGGCTGAGCAATATTTTTCGGCCGACAGTTTGATGGCTTTTTCTACTTGGCTTTCTTTGACTTCTTGTCCGGTCACGATGAAATGCATATGAATGTCAGTATAAACTGCTGGAATAGTCTCAGCCCGCTGAGCGGTCAGCTCACAACGTACGTCGGTCACTTGTTGGCGCGACTTTTGTAAAATTGCCACCACATCGTAGCTGGCACAGCCACCAAGTCCTAATAAAATTAGCTCCATAGGACTGGCGCCCTTTTCTTTATCAGCATCGATTTGGACGTTATGTCCTGATGGCGATACGCCCATAAAGGCTTTATTTTCTTGCCACGTGACGCTTGCTTTTGACTCTGACATCTTAGATATTCCTTGTTTTAATTACTACGATTTTGAATGCGCATGCTTCTTAATTCATATGCTTTTTAATTTGACATGAATTTTCATTTGAATAGTAACGGTTTCTTATTTTTTGAAATACAATCTCTTTTTAAAAAACACTGTCTTTTGTTAGTGTAGCATAAGCAAAAACCAGTTTTATGACGCCCTTTCCTTGTTTGCCTTTTCTTGCTTACCTTTTATAAACTGCTACCTTATTTATGCTTTAACAATAATATTCGATATTTAAGTATTTATACACCTATCGTTACCGCGACTTATCATTATTAAAAAAATCCGCGGAATTTACTAACAAAAGTGTGCTTATAACTGATTGATTTTAAAGTATTAATCTTGTGAAACATTTTATAGCAAAATACTGTTACACATTTTGGTTGTTTCTTGGTTTAATAACGGTAATGAATCTTATTTTGTCATAGTACTGATGGTCATCACCCTATAATAACTATGATTGCTGTCGTTGTACCTTGTCGAAATAAGCTATTTTTAAATAATTTAAAAGGGTTTAGTCATGATAGATGCAGACGGCTTTCGCGCCAATGTCGGCATCATCTTGGCAAATACACAAGGGCAAGTTCTGTGGGCAAAACGTATTGGTCACAACGCTTGGCAGTTCCCTCAAGGCGGCATCGACCGCGGGGAGACGCCGATGGATGCGATGTATCGCGAGCTCTGGGAAGAGGTCGGTTTACATCCGCGTCATGTGGATCTACTGGCGGTCACGCAAGATTGGTTGCGTTATCGTTTGCCAAAACGCTATGTGCGTCATGGGCAGTATCCTTTGTGTATTGGGCAAAAACAAAAATGGTTTTTGCTGCGCTTAGATGAGCCGAATACTCAACATATCCGCTTTGATGAGGGTAAACCAGAATTTGACCATTGGCAATGGGTCAGCTACTGGTATCCACTCGGACAAGTGATTCATTTTAAACGCGGGGTATATCGTCGCGCCTTGCAAGAATTGGTACGCGAACTACCGCTTAAACAAGAACTGATTATTCCAGAACAAAACAACCATTTGTTGGTGGAATAAGTATTCAAACAGAAAACAAATTCCCCTATTGATAGCTATTATTCATAGGGGAATTTTTTTATATTAAATTTGCCTATGCTGGCATTCACGGCTAATAAGCGCTGCTTTGATTTTTTTGTCTGTCCTATCTTCTTTACGTAAGGTTAAAATACTTTGCGTCCGCGTTCCATAGCTTGGCATGGCTGTTTTATTCATACTACTCAAATCAGCAGACTCAATATAAATAGAGGACAGTGCGCGCTCAATCTGCTTAGCGACACCTGTTTCGGGTAATTTATTTTCTGGCGCTGGCGTGTTATCCGACATCACGGCAAACGCCGCTGCTTGCCAGTAGTCAAGGGCGCTGTTCTCGCTAATCAATGGCAACACCTCTTGGCGTAACCGACCGCGTAGGCGTTCGGTTTTAAACCACGCTTCTTCTGGCTGACCATTGGATATTACGTACAATCCTGTATATAACGGCGTCGGTGCATGACCACGATTATTGACAATGACCGCTTGCGCCGTATCGCCAATAACAAGGTTAAAACCTGCGTAATCTTGCAAACTGATTTGCCGAGCAAATTCCAATGGGTTTAAAGTGCTGGTCAAAAAATCGGTGACCAATTCGCCACGTGAGCGTTCGTCATTACTTGCTTGTACGCCATCACGAAAATTTAATACCGCCGCCCAACGTCCGTTTTGCTCGTAAAAATCGCCCTGTTGCTGTTGATGTATGCCAAGCCATGTGCCGCCACTTTGCTTATCGCGCCCTGCATAAATAGGCTTATCCTCCCATTGATGCAGCGGATCTGTTGGACGCTGTAAAAACTCATCACGGTTGGACAGTAAAACCAACGGCAACTCATCAAATAACTGCCAAGCAATGGCGACGATACACATAGTTTTCCTTGATATAAATATTAAATTATTAGCGCTTAGTTGGTATTCAGCTTTTTATCAGCAGGGTAGCTGATTTGATATGTTGATTGCAGCACTTGTGATTGCTTACTTGGCAAATCAAACTCCCAAGCGACCATCCCTTTACTATCATTCCAGTCTTTTTGGCTAATCGCTGGGATATGCGCCGCCATGACTTTAATACTATCGTCGCTGCTCACCGGCTCAGCACTTAACACCTGCAAGCGCACGCTGCGATTGTGCTGATTGGTAAATTGATAGGCCTGAGTAATGGTTTTAGTTTGCTGACGGTTAAATACGCCTCTATCACCTTGTTTATTCTCGTCGGTCAGCTGCTTGACCAGCAAACTTGGATCAATACCGAAGCCAATACCCTGCTCTTTTAGGGTTTGATAATTATAGCGCGACTGTCCGACATAGTTATTATCGCGATATAGCTGCAGTGAGCCATCTGCCCAAGTAGGCGTCAAGAATGGCGCGGATGCATACCAATAAGCGGCGGTCTCGGCACTTGGTGTGCTGCGTAGCCAAAGTTTGCTAGTGCCAGACTGCTCATCGATGACCGTACGTACGCGCCGACCATCACTAGGAATACTGACCCGCTGCGGCAAGCGATATTCGGTGATGCCGTTTTTGTTTTGGCTGCTTACCGCAAAGCTCGGTAGCGGCGGCATATTTCCAGTACCGCTATAGCTATCACTATCTACGACGAGCACAGGAGACGCTTCCATCTCCATCATCGGCGCTGCATAACGAGACAATTTGGCTTGTTGCTGCTCTTCATATAATGACAAGCGCTCAACGCGTGGCAGCTGACTGGTAGTCGTTTGATTGGGATTTACGCTACTTAAAATAACAGGCACGTTGTTCCAATTCTCGCCAGTTTGTTGAGCGATGATGGCAGAAGCGGTAATATTCAGCTGCTTACTGTCGGTATTTAAGCGCGCTTGATAGGTCGGCTCCCAACTGGCGCCGCGCACTTGATAATGCAGTTTAACCGTACTTGGCGTGCGACTGGCGGTGCGAACACTAACTTGGGTCACGCTATTCTGTTTTGAGGTCGTACTACCCGCCAGCAGCTGATTGAGCGCATCTTTCGCTTGTGCCTCGCGCTGCTGTAGCTCGACAATCTTTTTATTAATATTGGCCGCTTGTGTCTCTAAATCACGGGCGTTATTGGCCAATGTGCCAGCCGTATTAATTTGCGTCACTTTGGTCAAATTTTGCAGATAGGCTTTGGTTAAGCGTGCTGCTTCTAATTCAGCGCTGATATCGGCAAGAGTGTTTTTCTGGACTTGTACTTTGGCGTCGCCTTGATATTGGCCATATTGACATTGCGCCGCTTGCTCAGCGCTCAAGGTTTCGATACTGACTTCACCGACATTAACATTACCTAGTGCTTGTACGCTAATGCTATCAGCGTCAATGTTCGGCGATAAACAAGAAAAGACCAGCGTTTGCTCGCCACTGCCATTGATTGGCAAGGTACGTGTGACGCTGGCTAAGCCTTGATAAATAGTAATATTTTCAATATTACTCAGCGCTGCTTGGGCATTAATAGGAATCCATAGCGTCAAACTTGAAGCCATGATGCCGAGCAAGGATAATGTTGGTAAAGGCAACTGCATAAGGATTCCTTAGAAATTGAAGCACTTTTTTTCATCTTATCGGTTTTTGCTCCGATTTGCTATTGATTCCATGTGCCATTCCCTTATCCATTTATATATTGATAAACTTATCATAGTATTCGCAACGGATGAATTTTGCTATTATGGGCCACATTCCATTATCAATAATATGATGCCTTTATGATGATTCATCCTCAGTTCGACCCCGTAGCGCTGTCCTTGGGGCCAGTAGAAGTGCACTGGTATGGTTTAATGTACTTATTGGCCTTTGCCGCCGCTTATGGTCTTGCATGGTATCGCAGTAGCAAACGCGATGGCTGGACCACCGATATGGTGTCTGATTTGGTCTTTTTTGGTGCCCTTGGTGTCATTTTGGGTGGCCGTATCGGCTATGTATTGTTTTATCAATTTGGTGAATTGCTACAAAATCCTGCGTATCTGTTTAGGGTATGGGAAGGCGGCATGTCGTTTCACGGCGGCATGATTGGTGTTTTGTTAGGCATGTTATATTTTGCCCGTAAATATAAAAAGACCCCTTTTCAGGTGCTCGATTTTATTATTCCCTGTGTACCAACGGGTCTGCTGTTTGGGCGTATCGGCAACTACATCAACGGCGAGCTTTGGGGACGCGTTTCAGACGGTGGCTATAATTGGCTGACTTACTTTCCGCAAGCCGCAGCATTTGATGCGCAGCAATTACAAACCAACCCTAAATTACAATCGTTAATGCTTGAGGTCAATGGGCAGTATTTATTGCCGCGTCACCCATCGCAGCTCTACGAAGCCCTAGCTGAAGGTCTGCTGCTCTTTATCTTTTTATGGTGGTATTCCTCAAAGCCGCGTCCACGTATGGCCGTCTCTGCCTTATTTTTATTAGGTTACGGTATTAGCCGCTTTATCATCGAGTTTTTCCGTCAGCCAGATGTTGACCAAGGATTTATTTTACTCGGCTGGATGACCAAAGGCCAAATACTGAGCGCGCCAATGATTATTATTGGTCTCATCATGCTGATTTATGCTTATAAGCGTGGCATCTATGATTGGGGTAAGCAGTCGGCTTATTAAGCCTTATTGAGTATCCACTACCCTATTAAAGACTATAGTGAGCATGATATTAAGGACCAGATTTTTAATAACGATGTTTTTAAAAACTGTATTTTAAGAAATAATTTAAAGAAACGTTTTAACAGCGTAAAAGAGTACCTTTATGACCAGTAGTTACCATAACAGTAAAAATGAGCAAGCCTATTTAGACTTGCTAAAACATGTCATGACGAATGGCACTGAAAAAGGCGATCGTACTGGCACTGGTACGCTAAGCCACTTTGGTGCGCAGCTACGTTTTGACTTAGCCGATGGATTTCCCTTATTAACCACCAAAAAAGTCCATTTTAAATCGATCGTTTATGAGCTCTTTTGGTTTTTAAGTGGCAGTACCCACGTTGATTATCTGCAAGAAAATAACGTGCGTATCTGGAACGAATGGGCGACCGCTGACCAAACCGCGCGCTTTAACCGTCCTGCTGGCGACTTGGGTCCCATTTATGGTCATCAATGGCGCAATTATGGCGCCACCAAGCGGAAAGACGGCAGTTATGAGAACGATGGCGTCGATCAAATCACTGACGTGATTGAACAAATAAAGACCAATCCCAACTCGCGCCGCTTAATCGTCTCTGGTTGGAATCCAAAGGAAGCCGATCAAGTTGCCCTGCCGCCTTGCCATACCTTATTTCAGTTCTTTGTCGCAGACAATAAACTGTCCTGCCAGCTTTATCAGCGCTCAGCGGATTTATTCCTATTATACCCCCATAACAATAATGCACAATACGGAGTAATAGATCGTATATAATGCAATACATAACTTAGTCTATGTATTGAGATAGTGATTATTATGGATGTTAAAGTTTGTTTTGATACAAAGTTAGATTTATCTAAGTCTTGTTTACTCAATGAGATTCCAAATTTATCATTGAACAAAACCGTAACAGTGAATGGTGTTGGAGTATTTGATGATGATGGCAAGATCCTTCCTCTTGTTTCTGAGTATTTGTCGTATCGAACCAAACATCAAATAATCTCTTATAAATCAGCAGTTACTTATGGTAGAAACCTAAGCTACTTCTTAAGTTATATTCGTAGTCGTCCAGATTATGATGACAGTGAATCTGATGAAGTATTTATTACAGTTCCAAAATACGTAATTCAAGAATACCTGACATTTTTAATCCGTGAAGACCATAAGAACTCATCTACTGTTAGAAGTCGAGATGAGACAATACATGCCTTCATCGAATACCTTTGTAGCCCTACAGAAGACCGTGATAAGCTTAGACAAGATAACCCATATAGCGATGGCTTGCTATCAAAACCACCAAAGCGCACACCGATTAGCTCTTGCACACTTGATGACCTTTTCATATTGATTGAATTTACTGATTCAGAACGAGAAAGAGCTTTACTCCAGTTTTTATACGACTCTGGCTTACGTCGTTCAGAACTACCTAGAGTTACTCTTCAAGACTTTAAAGATATTACTAGCCTTAATTCTGAAAAATATATTTCCCGCGATACTGACCTGCCTATTCATCCCGACTATGTATCTTTGAAAGTTAAAGGAAGTAAGGGCCGTGGTAATCAAATTAAGCCACGCTGGACTTTGCTTAGCTTAGTAACTATCAAACGTGTGGAAAAATACCACGCATCTCCCTTGTATAAAAAATACGCTCGTAAATATTTAAAGCCGTCTGAAACACCAGCGTTCCTTAATGCTGAAGGCACTCCTTACACCCCAAATTCAATCAGTAAGCTACTTGAACGTATAAGTAAACGCGCAATCAAACACGGTCGACTCAATCGACTGATTTCTCCCCACAAGCTACGGCATGGCAACGCTTATTCAATACTACAGTCAAAGGATTTAGGGTCTAACTATGTAGATCGGCTTGCTATTGTGCAGAATTGCTTAGGCCACAACCATCTTAGTACTACACAGATATACACTAATATCCCTCAAGATATCTACAAGAGCATGTGTGACGAGAATGGTGATACATTAACCAAAGCTGAGAAAATGAAGCGCTTATCTGAACAGACACAGTTAAGAATTGGCATTAAGGACATCAAATGAAAAACATTGGAATAACCATTGATGAGATTCATGAGGATTTTCCTGAGCCAGGAACTTTAGGTACAGACTTTAAGAACGTTGAAGAAAAACAACCGATTAAAGACGCCGAAGCAGCTGTTATAGAATGGGTATCGAAAACAGCTGGAGATAAAGAATCACTATGGGAAATACCAATTAGTAAAGCGGATAATACTTTAGGCTTCAGTGTAGCTGTTAAGCATATTCAGAGTGCTGTAGGTGTCTCATACTCTGTTGCACAAAAATATAGGGGTCTTACTACTCCTTTAATTGAAAGGATGATCGAAGAAGGTATTCTAGTAATACCAAGTGAAAGCTACGAAGCGGCTGGCATCGAAAACACTAGAAAACTTTTGAATTGGTACAGAAAGCTAACTGTAGAGGAAAAGCACACTTTACCTATTTTCGGCAACAAAATTTCGATAGGAAAAATGTCTCCAGAACAACTACCTATAAAAAAAGGATCCTTAGAATTTAATGTTGTTAAAGATGCTTGGGAATTTATTCACAAAGACTTAGAAAAAATTGGAATTATTGATGCGAATTATAAAAGCGTTGCTGAAAGAACAAGCGAAGCGAATGTCAATAGAAGAAATCATAGTGAAAGTCAGATAGAGCGTTTTCATAGACTCGCAGCAAGAGAGCTAAATGCAGCTGATGACTTCTTCCCTCCTTCAAAATTAGAACCGTTTATTCAGGTTGAGCAACTGTTTGCTTGTAGTAGCAAAACTGTCTCTTCAAAATCAGGCAAGAGTAATTATAGAGTTGCGAGTAGTTCATTTATAGAGTTCTTATCTAAACTGTATGGAAATAAACCCTTTAGAATCGTAACAACTTTTGATGAATACCTATTATCTAGATATCGGAAATATTTAGAGGGCAAGGTAATAAATAAAGAAATATCAAGTCATCATGCAAATACAGTTTTGAGTTCAGTCCGTATAACATTGAATCGGCTGACTCAAGTACGCGATATAGAATATAGCTTTTTCAATATAAATGGATTTGCTACAACTAGAGAAACAGATGTTAAAAAGCCATTTACAATGAACGAGCGGCTTCAAATATTAGATGCTATTGAAAAAGGATTGAGCGAATCTAGAAAAGCCCTCAAACCTTATAAGAAAACGGGTTTAGGCAGCAATCCTTTGGACGAAAAGGGTTCAGTCATTAGAGGCCTTTCGACACTAGAGAATGCGCGATGGCTCTTTGAAAACCGCTTAATGTGTAAGCCAGTTCATTACAATACAGCTAAATCACCTATTGAGAAGTCTTTCTTAAGAATTATTAATGATTCAGATAAGGGTTTGATAGAGGTATACAACGACTGGGGCATTACCCCAATGATAAATATGGATACACTAACGCCTTACGTTTTAAGGCTTGCTCAAATTACTGGTTTAAATGCAAATCCTTTACTTTCTCTTGATATAAACGATTATGTAGATTCCCATCCGGCAACATCGCGGCCTTGTCTTAGATATTGGAAAGAAAGGTCTGATGGTCATAAAGAATACCACCTTGATCTTTTCAATGCAGAACTGACATGGCTTACATCATCTCAAGCTCAGTCGATAAAAGTTATTTTTGAAGAGTTGGAGAAATTAACTGGTAGTTTTCGACAAGATATTGAAGATGATGCCTTTAAAGATAGGTTGTTCATCTATCAGTCGAATAGTACAAAAAAGCACGGCAGAGTATCTCCACTATTAGGAAACAAAGAAAAAAATGCAGAAGCATTGGGAGCTAGTTTGTCCAGGTTTGTTAAGAAATATAATTTAAAAAATGATGCAGGAGACCCCCTAACTCTTACAATAAGTCGGTTCAGACCAACATTTGTTAGTGAGATGCTTAGAAATGGCGTAACTGTACGTGAGATTCAGCTCATGTTGGGCCACTCCTCACTCCAAACAACTCTCGGTTATATAGATTCTCTAGATTTTAACTCCATGAGTAGAATGAAGATAAATGATAAATTAGAGGAGATACATCAATCGACTTTGGATAAACAAGTTGAGAAAGTGCCAGAAGATATAAAGTCCAAAAAAAATGATGAATTGGTAACAACCTTTCATACTCCTCTAGCTGAATGCAGAAATATTTTTGACCCGCCAGATTTTGTAAAAAATCTTTCATCCTACATACCTGGTACTCCATGCTCACAATACAATAAATGTTTGGGTTGTGACAATGTCATTATTACAGCTAAGAATCTTCCTGAAATTTTTGCAATGAAGCGTGACTATACGCTTTTGAAAGAGCACTCTCGTGTCATGGATACACCCTATGGGCATGTTATTTCAGAGAATTTAGAGCTGATAAAAGGCATCACAGAACCAGAACTATCTAATTTTTCCTTAGAAGAATTAGAAAATGGGCGGCGTTTAGCAGAATACATTGAAACGACCACACTAGTTGATGGAGTAATCTAATGGACTATGAAAAAAAGCTAAATGTATTAGCAGGCTTTGCAGAACATCGTTTATATGTCTTAGATGCTCTAGACCATGCTACAGTTCAAAAGAAGAAACACCTTCAAAATAATTACACAGATGACATAGAGTATGTGACGTACCTTATGGACAAACCTGTATCGAAATTATCAAAGTTTTCTGACATGTGTTGGAATTTTAATAACGACTATCCTAATGCTGCACAAAATGTCCAGGGAGCAAAGCTCCGCATTAATTTTTCAAAGTATACAGAGATCCCAATATTCGTTTTAACAGAAATTAAAGTTATATTGGAGTTGGCTCTGCTAAACAATTCGATTTTCAAGCCTCAGGAAAAAAAGGGGAAAAGCCGAATAAAAAAAGTCTTAAAAGCAAACTCTTTAATTACAATTTTTGAAAATGGATTAACGTTTATTAATGAAATATTTAAACAGGCATCTCATGAGCTAGGCTATGAGTTTGTTCAGGAAAAAATCAGAACACTCTCCGATATAACACCCGAACTGTATTCCAAAGCTGCTGAGAACTATGATCGCGTAAAAGGTGTAGAGCTAGATAAATTTTTCAAATATCTACGCAGCCCGGCTTCTGTCAAGTATGTATTTGAAAAGCCTGTTGCTTATGTAGAGTTAAATAGCCTGAAATGGAAGAGACTTGCTAATACTAATACTTCGAAAAAAGAACAAGTACTGCCAGATCTGGTATTTGAATCTCTATCGAAAATAGCTTCCTTTATCATAGTTGACTTTTTAAGTGCTATAGGAGCTAAAGAAAAAATATCTGATGTCCACTCTTTAGAGCGCTTCAATACAAGCGACTATTTGTCATGGGCTAAGCAAGAACAAGTCACTCATGAAATTCTAAATGGGTATATTGCTATGAGACTAGGAACTAAAGGCTATCCCTCAAGTTTCATTACAAATATAATTGAACCCCATGATTGGATGCTAAAAAAAGACTCTAGTGTCATGGGTGGACTAACTTTACGTAAAGCATTGAAAAAACGTGGTTATAAGTTAGATAATCTTAGAGAATACTTTAACCTCGTAGCGTATGCATGCACATATTTAGTAGGCCAGTATACAGGTATGAGACCATCTGAACTATCAGAAATAAGAGTTCAAGATTGTTCGTGCTTAGTTCAAGATGACGGCGTTTGGCTTATTGAAAGTACTGTCAAGAAACATAAAGATGAAATTAGTACAGGCTTGTTTGACGATAGATGGGTAGCTATACCTATTGTTAAAGATGCAATATTAGCAGCATCGTATATTTCAAAAATTAAAGTTTCACCTTACTTAATTTCTAATGTAGATACTGTTAAACCAGGTAGTTCCCCTCAGTCGATGGCTAGTAAGGGTATTACACATCAAATGAATAGTTTTATAGGCCAACTGTTAGGCAAAAACATTGCTGATGAACTGAAGTTTAATCCTTACATGCTAAGACACACATTAACATATCAATTGTTTAAGGCTGAAGTTGGATTGCCTCTTATATCGTTTCAATTGAAACATTTTGTAGAGAGCATCTCTAAGTACACATCTACTGGCGCTACCTCGTCAGTTACGTTAGGCTACGGTGATATAGGTGAGATGCTGTCAAAAGACGGTAACCGAAAAGGTGATACGAAATCACTGCGCCGAGCAGCTGAATTAGATGCTATTAAAACTGCCCATAATCCAAATGGTACATATTATGGTGGTAAAGCGAGTGAGCATAAAAAAGGTCTGATCAAGACGTTTAATGGATATATGGCTGAAGGATACACAGAGGATGAGATTTATGAGGCTATGGTAGATCAAGGGGTTGCCATGGTCTATATGGGACAAGGGCTTTGCTATGGTGGTAGAGCAGAAGAGTATGACTCAAGCCTACCATGTATTGGTTCGCTACGTTGTAACCCTGCTCGATGCAAACAAGCCGTTGTAACTACCAAGCATGCTCCTAAATGGCGTGAAGTTTACATGTTAAATAAGAACAACCTCAATAAACCAGAATATTTGGAGTCTCGTGAGCAAATTCTAGCAGCAATGAACGAGGCCAAAATGGTATTGGAAAATCTTGGTGAGGCAATCGAACTATGAGTAATGAAGCTTATGATCAAAAAAATAATGATGACTATGAAGCAATAACTTCTGCTCTAAATATTGCCCTAATAGATCTTCAAAATAATAAAAAACTAAAACCCACTATAGCGCAACTTTCAAAGATGACTGGTATTCATCGAAATACTATTACAAACCGTGGTTGGCCTGTCCAAAAGCTAAATCAGCTCAAAGATATCAGAAAAGCTGAAGAGAAATCGCGTAAAGAAAAAAAAGCTATAGATAACGCTGATGTTAAGAATGTGCTTGAAGCAAAGATGATTCAAGCACAAAATGAGGTTATCTACTGGTTTAATGAATATCAAGATATAAAAAGAGTCGCTCAACACTCAGATAAACGGTTACAAAAAATGAAAGAGTCACGAGATTATTATAAAAAACAATCTGATACAGATAAAAGGTCGTTATTAGAAGCTAGACAGGAGATTAAAAAACTGAGACAAATGTTAGCTTTAAAAGATGCAACACCGAACCAGCTGATGCACTAATCTATCGAAAACTACCTATGCTATAAAAAGTATAAACTTAATTTCCTTGTACTTAAAGGCTAGTAAGAGCCTAGCCAACAAATATATACCTTATAGCATAAATCACATATATTAATACTTTATGCCTAACAGAAATTTATCATCTTTCTAAAATTTTAATCTATATTTGTATCAAACTGAGAATGGATACGCGATAGACTCATGATACTGGTACCCTTCCACTTCAAAATCGTCCAATGTTACCCATGTCTCAATATCTTCGAGAGACTTAATTTCAGGGTTAATGTGAAGTTTAGGGGCTGGATACGGTTCGCGTTTTAATTGCACATCACGCATTAACTCTAATTGGTCTTCATATATATGTGCATTTACAATCTTGTGATAAGCTTTTCCAGCCTCATGCCCCGTAATTTGAGCCATTAAAGCCAATAAAGTAAAAACCTGGACTTGATTGAAATTTTGACCTAATGGCACATCACAGGAACGTTGGGATGAAGTTAGATATAGCTTTCCTCCTAACAATGAAAACGTATGGGTATGCATACAAGGACGCAAACATCCCATATGAAACTCACCTGGATTATAGAAAGTTAGGATTTCACCTCGATCATCAATACCATTCCGCAAGTTATCATAAATCTTACGAAGCTGGTCAAACTCCTCTCCTACTGAATTACGCCACCTGCGGCCCTGTACACCATATACTCGGCCCATATCATCCTCACCTTTACGATAAGGATTAGCTAACCAAGCTTCATTTTCATTGGCATTGGCACTCCATGTATTGCATCCAATAGCTCGAAACTGAGCTGCGCTATCATAACCACGTAGATACCCCAATAACTCTGCTATAGCCGTTTTCCAATAGCTTTTTCGAGTAGTCACTAAAGGAAACTCATTAGCGCCTACGTTGTATTCTAAATCAGCATTAATAACGGTTAAGCAACGCTTTCCAGTCCGTTCATTTTCGACCCACACGCCTTCATCAACTATACGTTGACATAAATCTAGATATTGTTTCATTCAATAACCTTAATTGGACTGTATACTTTTCTCGTGAGGTAATTTCTTATTGCCCGTGATCACAACACGTTTTACCTCATGATTTCATTGAGCATTATAAAGTTTAAAGGCTTGAATGTACAAACCTGTTCGTACAGACTCACTGACTCAATAACCTATCAATAGACTATACATCTCAGCAAACCGTCAAGGACTTTAAAACTAGTGCTCTGAACTAAAACGGCTCTATAACTTTTTATCGTAGTAAGGTGGAAAATTAGGATAGAATAGAGGTGCCAATAACAGTTAGATTAAAGGAAGCCCTATGTCAGCAACCAAGGAAGAGATAGCTGAGTTCATGAAGTCTGAGTTCCCTCAAGCAAAGTACAAGATTGAGGCAGTAAATAGCAGTGGGTCAATTTTATCCCATGATATCAGT
Organism: Psychrobacter sp. Sarcosine-02u-2; assembly: GCF_002836335.1. Taxonomy (NCBI): domain Bacteria; kingdom Pseudomonadati; phylum Pseudomonadota; class Gammaproteobacteria; order Moraxellales; family Moraxellaceae; genus Psychrobacter; species Psychrobacter sp. Sarcosine-02u-2. The sequence continues at coordinate 71,197 of NZ_PJBX01000176.1, forward strand.
TTAGATGATTTAAGACCTGGAGGTACTGTATCGGGACCTGTAATGATGGGAATTGCTGATGTGGCTCTTTATGTGGCTATCTTAGGTAGAATTGGCATAGTACCATTAGCAGTAACCACGAGTCTAACTATCAACTTTTTACGTAAACCAACTGCAAAATCACTCATTATTGCTGAGTGCAAACTGCTAAAAATTGGAAGAAGTCTAGTCGTAGGTGAGGTTTCTTTATACTCAGATGGATCTGACGAATTAGTTGCCCATGTTGTGGGAACCTACTCAGTACCACCAACCAAGAACAAGTCTGAAAATATGTAAAAGATATCAACTTAAAGCCCTTTGCTCAAATCCTAGTGAAATAGATCAGGCTTCTTTACTGGTAATAGTTCTCTAGTGAGGACTTGAATCTTTGGCTGTGGGCTAAGAAATAGTCCCAGTGTACTTACCATACAAATTTTATTTGTGATCGGTGCGCTACACAGACTGTAATACTCAGCATGAGTATTACAGTCTGTGTATGTGATAGCGTAGGTCAGCATTATAATATTAAGCTTATATAACTATAAAATAGATACTTCTAGCCAATACGCAGGTGTTTTCCCTCTAGAAGCTTGAGAACGTGGCTGAAGAATACGCAATTCATATTTACCTGAATATGGGAGCGTGTAATAACCTTGATCGTCCACTTCAGGTGCATACTCTCCTACGTCGACAGAATCTGATAGATTCTTATTAAATAAATAAGTATCTACGTTCCCTCCCGTTGTTTTAACAGAAAGCCTTTGGTTTTTTTTAGCGTAAAATGTATAGGAATCATAGAGCCTTTCCTAAATTTCGTGTAAGTACTTCTACAATCTAAATGATAGTTACACACTTTTTAGGAAAGGCTCTTTAAAGCCTTCTCGATATCTTCTTTAGACTCAGCACCGACCTCTCTAAAAATATCAACCATATCATTGAGTGAAAATTGACCACCTGACACAAGCTGCCATAATTCGTCACCTACTAACAGATCTTGGCGGTCATAAAAGTTGCCCCAACGCTTATAATTATTATCCGTTCTCGACTCAGGGTTATAAGGAATGGCGATGTAGGTTTGAATTTTATTAGTGTCCTAAATTAGTTGACCACCACCAGATTCTTATCAAAGACTTCATCATCTATTATTCGCCAAACGGCAACTTGCTGATGGTCTTTGGTGGTGACTAGATTTAAAGTTTGTTCAATCATTGCTTGAGGTCTCATATCCTTATGATGTTTATTTGCTTCAAACCCAGTTACTTTACACTTACCGGTTTAATTAAGCTACTTACTTGAGCTATTTGCTTCAGTTATTAGGCTTGGCTACTTACTCAACTTCAATATTCTAAAGGCGCCCTGAATAACTAAAGCAAATACGATGCTACCAATAATCAAATCAGGCGTACTAGAGTGTAACCAATTAACCAAAATTCCTGCAACAATTACCCCTAAATTGATAATCACATCGTTTGAAGTGAAAATCATACTGGCTTGCATATGGGCTTCTTCTTTGCTTTTCGATTTTTGTAGTAAATAGAGGCAAATCGAGTTTGCAATTAGCGCAAGAATCGATATGACTATCATGGTAGAAAAGTCAGGTAACTGCTCATTGCCAAAGAAACGTCTTAGTACTTCTAAAAAACCAAGAATCGCTAGCGTAATTTGAAAATATCCGGCAATTCTAGCAATCCGTTTTTTCTTAATGACCGTTCCACCGACCGCAAATAAGCTAATTCCGTACACGAAGCTATCTGCTAACATATCTAAGCTGTCGGCGACCAACCCCATCGAACGAGAAATCAGTCCCGTGCTCATTTCAATAATAAAGAAAGCAAAGTTAATGACCAGCACTATCCATAGTAGCTTTCTTTGCTCAGCATCTTTTTTGTGACTAGAGTCAGCATCAATTTTAAAATTATTGTTGGGATCAGAGGGGTCAATGGTTTCGGTCGAGAGTAGGGTGTCTCCTAATTTTAGGTCATGAATAGCAGTCTCTATCCCTTCTATATTGTCATGATGAAACACAGTTAATTGACGGTTAGGAATGTCGAACTCAAGATGTTCAATATTCGAGTGGCCCTCTAATTTCATTCGGATTAGGTTTTCCTCCGAAGGGCAGTCCATCTTCGATATTTTAAAAGTTGTTTTATTCATAGCTACATTTATATCCGGGTGGTGGTTCAAAAAGTAGGCTGGAAAAAAACAGGCTGAGAAATTGATAAATAGTGAAATGCAAATGACACTATACATCAAATGCCCAGCCTGTCTAAGTGACAATATAAAGAAAAATGGTTTCAAAAGCTATGGTAAGCGAAACTATAAATACAAAGACTACAAAAGGCATTGAAGGTAATAATTGCACTATCAGACATCGAGTAAGGCGAGCATTTAGGCGAAGTTGTAACTTTTCTAAAAAGCTGGAAAATCACTTTAAAGCCTTTGATTTAGCTTTCTTTTACATCAATCATGGGTATGTCTAATGTTAGCCTACTTTTTGAACCACCACCCAATTTTTTACTTACAACACGCAACCTTTTTAACACACGTTAATTATAAATCTCGATTTTCAAGGTGCTAATATAATTGAGTAATACTTAACTTAGTTAACATAAACCACTGATTCTAATAACTTTCATCTTGTATTATCACAGATTATTGTTTATCGAGATTCTGCAAGCTTTACTTAATTGGAGAAATTATGCGTGCTTTAACCTACCACGGTGCTAAAGATGTGCGAGTGGACAATGTCCCAGAGCCTAAACTGCAAGAAAAAGATGATGTTATTTTACGTGTGACTGCAACTGCAATTTGTGGCTCAGATTTACACTTATATCGTGGCAAAATACCTGCAACCGAGGAAGGCGATATCTTCGGTCATGAGTTTATGGGTGTGGTTGAAGAAGTAGGCCCTGAAGTCACTGCTGTTAAAAAAGGCGACAGAGTTGTTATTCCTTTTGTTATTGCATGTGGTAACTGCTTTTTCTGTCAGCATGACCTAATGTCTGCTTGTGAGACTACAAATACAGGCCCAGGCGCTGCTCTTAATAAAAAAATAATTCCGCCACCGGCTGCTTTATTTGGTTTTAGCCATTTATATGGTGGGATTCCTGGTGGACAAGCAGAATTTGTACGGGTTCCTAAAGGTAATTTTAATCCGTTCAAAGTACCTGGCTCACTGTCAGATGAGAAGGTTTTATTTTTATCAGATATTTTACCGACTGCTTGGCAGGCCGTGACTAATGCCAATATTACTAAAGGTTCAACCGTAGCTATTTATGGTGCGGGTCCTGTTGGGTTATTATCAGCAGCTTGTGCCAAAATGTTAGGCGCTGAGCAGATCTTCGTG
>NZ_PJBX01000018.1:0-5904 GCF_002836335.1 Psychrobacter sp. Sarcosine-02u-2
TGCCATGATTTTTTCATTTGTTGCATTGATGGCAGGCTTTTATTTTAATGACTTTAGTCTCGTCTATGTCACGCAGCATTCTAATACCTTGCTGCCTTGGTATTATAAGTTATCAGCAACGTGGGGCGGACACGAAGGCTCGCTACTGCTATGGATGACGATCATGGCCACGTGGTGCGCGCTGGTCTCCTATTTTAGCCGTGGCTTACCGTTGTCGATGCGCGCGCGGGTACTCGTGATATTGGCCGGTGTGCAGGTCATGATGCTGACGATGCTGATTTTTACCTCGTCGCCATTTGATCGTACCTTGCCCAATCTGCCAGTCGATGGCGCTGACTTAAACCCTCTTCTACAAGATTTTGGTTTGATTTTTCATCCGCCGATGCTGTATATGGGTTATGTGGGCTTAGCGGTGCCATTTGCTTTTTGTATGGCGGCATTGTGGGAAGGGCGTTTGGATGCAGTATGGACACGTTGGTCGCGTCCATGGGCGCTAGCGGCTTGGGGGTTTTTGACCGTTGGTATCGCTCTTGGCTCTTGGTGGGCGTATTATGAGCTTGGCTGGGGCGGCTGGTGGTTTTGGGATCCTGTAGAAAACGCCTCACTGATGCCTTGGCTTGCCGGTTTAGCCTTGCTGCATTCGTTGGCAGTGACTGAGAAGCGCGGTGTCTTTAAAGCATGGACCATTATGCTGGCTATCTTTGCTTTTGCCTTAAGTCTCTTGGGTACTTTCCTTGTACGTTCAGGGGTTATTACCTCAGTGCATTCGTTTGCCGCTGATCCGACGCGTGGTTTGGTTATCTTAGCTATTCTTGGCATCATCGTCGGTGGTGGTTTGCTGATGTTTGCGCTGCGTGGCTGGCGTTTGACGATTGAAAGTCAGTATCAACTGGTTTCGCGTGAGTCATTTTTAGTCATTAACAACGTCATCATTTTGATTGCAACGTTAGTGGTATTGCTTGGTACCCTCTATCCTATCATTGCCGACGCCTTTAGCTTGGGTCAGGTATCGGTAGGTCCTCCGTACTTTAATGCGCTATTTGTGCCTTTAACATGGCTATTGCTGGTTGCCATGGGTATGGGCTCCAATATCCGCTGGAAACAAGATAAGCGTCCATTGTTAGGCGTTGGTATGGTCATTGCGGCGAGCAGTCTAGTATTAGCTGCAGTCATCACTTACTTTGTCAGTCCATCTGCCATGCTTAATATTGGTGTAACACTAGCAGTAAGTTTTTGGGTACTGTTCTGGATGGTGGTTGATTTCAAAGACAAAACCAAAAATGCACCAAGCTTTTTGCAAGGCTTAAATAAGCTGCGTTTAAGCTACTGGGGTCAGCAAACGGCACATATTGGTGTGATTGTAGCGGTCATCGGTGTTGCCTTTACCAGTACCTTGAGTATCGAGCGCGATGTGGCATTGAGTGTTGGCGAAACGGTCCATGTCCAAGGTTACGACTTCACCGTTAAAGGCTTCCGCGAAGTCAAAGGCAGTAACTATGATGCGACCCAAGCTGAGGTCGAAGTGAGTAAAGATAGCCGTGCTGTGACTACGTTATACCCTGAAAAACGCAATTACATTATTAGCATGATGCCAATGACCGAAGCAGCGATTGATGACAGTCTGATGCGTGATGTGTACGTCGCACTTGGTGAACCTATAGCTGAAGGCAGTAATAAATGGGCCGTACGTATTTATGTGAAGCCATTGATTCGTTGGATATGGCTCGGCGCTATTATTATGGCATTGGGTGGTCTGCTGAGTATGCTTGATAGGCGCTATCGTCTCAAAACATCCAAGACCCCTGCACAAATTGCAGCGAGTAAGTCAGGCTTTACGACGGTTACTGATTTAGATGTTAAAAGCACTACTAATAACACGACACTAATAGGGGAGAAGCAAAATGACTAAGTCTAATCATTTTTCCGAGCAACCCCCTGAAACAAAAGGTAATCGAACAATGAAAAAAAGCCAAATTAGAATATGGTTTTTGATCCCGCTGATCATCTTTGCTGCTGTTATGGTTATGCTTTATTTTCGTTTGGGGCAGCCGACTGAAATCGTAACCAATACCGCGCTTGAACGCCCAGTACCAGCGTTTGAGCTGCCATTGTTGTCCGATACCAGTCGGATCATGACCAATGACAACTTACCTGATGAGCCCTTTTTGATGAATATTTGGGGCTCTTGGTGCCCAACTTGCGTTATTGAGCATCCTTTTTTAATGCAATTAGAAGAGCGCGGAGTCAATTTGGTTGGTGTTAATTACAAAGATGACATCGGTGATGCGCTAGGATATTTAAATCGTGGCGGCGACCCATTCTCCATGTCTATTCAGGATTTGTCCGGCCAGTTTGCCTTGGACTTAGGGTTGACGGGTGCGCCTGAGACTTTCACTGTCGATGGTGAAGGCGTTATTCGCCAGCACATTGTTGGTGAGATTAATGAAAGCAACTGGCAAAGCCGCATCATGCCCTGTTTGATGGTGCTCAATGAAGCGGATAAGAAAAATGTCAGTCCCGATCCTAGTCAGGTTCAGGAGGTGTGTAAGTGAACGCCATATCTTTAAAGGCACATTCATCAAAAAACATGTCATCAAAAAGCCTGTCAGCACAAAGCATAAAACCAGCAAATTTTATAATAAAGTTAGCCAGCTTAATGCTTGCGTGCTTGCTGAGTTTTATCCTCAGTTTCAATGCGCATGCTGCCATTGACGTTTATGACTTTGATTCGCCGCAACAAGAAGCGCAGTATCGCGGGCTTATCGAGGAGCTGCGTTGCCCAAAGTGCCAGAACCAAAATTTGGCTGGCTCTGATGCGCCCATCGCACAAGATTTAAAGCAAAAAACGTACGACATGATTAAAGAGGGTCGTAGTGATGGTGAGATTCGTGCTTATATGCAAGAGCGCTACGGCGATTTTATCAGCTACAAGCCGCCTGTACGTCCATCGACATGGATTTTATGGTTTTTTCCGCCATTGCTACTGATCGTATTATTGATAGGGTGGTTTTGGCAAAGCCGTCGCCGCCAGCTGGTAGCGAGCGGTCAGAGTAGAGTGACGGTAGATAATACCGCCTCGGAGCTGACTGCCGCCGAAAAAGCCGAACTTGATCGTCTGCTATCGCGTGCCAATAGCACCGATAATGACGCTCATGACACCACAAGCCCCGAGGACAAAAAATGACCATATTCTCTACTGCTGGCTTATTTATTGCTCTAAGCTTACTGATTGCCTTACTCCTTGCTGTTATTACCATCATGCCATGGCTGCGCGCCACGCGTACATCAGGCACTTCTGTGGACAACCAGCTACTAGATATCAACGTGGCGGTGTTTCGCGAGCGTCTGGCAGAGCTAAAAACAGACAAAGACAGTGGCACCATCGATGATGCTCACTACCAAAACCAAAAGCTTGAGCTTGAGCGTCAGCTATTGGATGCTCAGCGTGAAGTAACACCTATGGTCGCACCTGGTATCAAGAGCCGTTTGATTATCATGGTATGGGTGCCAGTACTTGCAGGATTGGCTTACTTTTTGGTTGGTGACCGTACACCGGTGTTTGACTTGTGGACAGCAGAAGATAAAGTTGCCCAAGTAGCCGATGATTTATTAACCGGTAAGATTAACCAGCCACCAGCTTGGGCGATTGAAGATGGTACGCAATTAATCAGCGCGATGCAGACCAACGTTTATCGTCATGCCGATGATCCTAATCGCTGGATGCGTTTGTCAGAGCTGTTTTTATCGCTTGAAGCTACCGACTCAGCGATTGAAGCTTTGTCACGCGCTTACCGTCTGTCACCAGACAATGAAGAGATTGCGACCACTTATGCGCAGATTAGCTTTTTTGCCAATAAAGGTCAGCTTGATGCCAGTAGCCGCCGTGTATTACAAGATGTCCTTGCCAAAAATCCACAGCATGAAGGTGCGCAGATGCTAATGGCAATGGGTGAGGCACGTGGTAGTAACTTTGCAGAAGCGCAAGGTTGGATTAAGCGTTTACGTGAGAGCATCGCTGCCAAACCAGGTGACCATAGTAAAGCGCTAGCGAGCCTTGATGAGCTAAGTGCTAATGTCATCGAGCAAGAGCAGCAAGCCGCGCAAGGTATCGAAGTTACCGTCTCTATTGATGCGAGTCTATTACCATTGGTTAAAGCCAATGATGTGTTGTTTGTAGCGATACGTGATGTGAAAGGGGGCCCTCCGTTTGCCGCCAAACGTTTACCTATTAGTATCATCAAGCAAGGTAAAGCCAGTATCCGTTTAAGCGATCTTGATGCGATGATGCCAGAACGCACGTTACAATCTGCCCGTAGCGACAAAACTCAGTTAGCAGTCGTTGCTCGTGTTAGCCATAGTGGGACTGCGTCCGCAGAGTCGGGTGATCTATCAGGTAACCCAGTAGTGATTAGCGCTGAACAGACTCAAGTTAATATTGAAATCAATCAACAGATCCCTTAACAAATGATTATTACAGTAAGTTTCATAATACTAGAACCGTATGTAGGACAGCTTTTGAAAGTGGTGCTATCAATAGCTGTATAACCTATTAGTAAAGAAGTAAAAAACGGCTATGGTGTTTTGCTAGTGAAATAATTGGACGGATGACTATAGAAAGTCTTGATTAAACATAACAGACAGCTCATTTTCAGCTTCCCGCAGAAGAGGTATATGGCTTAATAACTCTACTAAAGACTTTTTAACAGTGGGACCATGAGTAAATACGGTGGCAAAGGTTTGCTTGCTGCTCACTATTTAGAATTAGTACCGCACAGGCAACCATGCCTCGAATGAATTCTTAGTTATCTATCCCTATCTGAGTATCCCGCGTTTCAGCTATGGTCCGCGTAGCTTGTTTTTACATCAGTATTGTTAGCTCTAGCAGTGATAATGAATATATTCACTGTCAGATAACTTTGGTTTAATTTAAAACAGAATCATGACGTTTTGGACAATCATCACTACGCCACTAATGACCATTAATAGGATCAGCATCACTCTAAACTGCTTGATATTCATACCTGCTAAAAAGCGCTTACCAATGATGTTGCCAACCACAGCACCAAGCCCTAAAGCAAAGCCATAAATCCAAAGATTGGCAGTCAATACGCCAAAAAAAGTATAACTACCAATCTGAGCCAATCCTACAAAGAATGAATTAGCTGTTTTAGTAGCGATTAAATCTTCTTTTTGTAATCCCGTATTCATATAGAAAGGATTGAGCACAGGACCCAAACCGCCGACGAGTGTGCTAATGAACGCCGTAATAAAACCTAAAGGCACAAACCCCAGTTTAGGCATATTAAAAGATTTTTCTACTTTGCCAAAACGATACTGCAAGACGGTAGATATCAAAAATGCACCCACTAATAACTGAATCCAGCTCCCATCAAGACGGCTAAATAATAATGCAGCTAACCACGCACCAACGATAGCGCTTGGCGCATAATACTTTATTAGCGACCAGTCGATATGATGCCAAAATAAATAAAGACGTGAAGGGCGACTAATGAAATTACCTAAATTAATCACGGGTGGCGCAGCCGAGATCCCTATCAGCGCAGAGGTGACAGGTATAAGTAAAAGTGCACCGCCACCTCCTGATATGGTGGAAATCACAAAAGCAATCATACCCGCCAAAAACAGCCCTGCAAGATGCCAATTAGGAATTGCTTGTAAAATATCGAGCACGGTTAAGCTCCAACATTAACAGAAGGGAACGAGATTGTTTTAGAGCTATATCCTATCTAAAGTCACCATAAAACGTTACCTGAAGAGCAAGATGCCAAGCGTGCCAAAAATGAGCTCATACAGTTTGCTACTGATCATGGTCATAAACTTGCTGCGTTCTACGTAGAGAATGGGTCAGGGGCAAAGCTAGTACATCCAAAGCTGATAGCTATC
>NZ_PJBX01000019.1:0-5640 GCF_002836335.1 Psychrobacter sp. Sarcosine-02u-2
AACTTATATGTCAATTACATATAACAAACCTGGCTAACCCATTGAAACAAATTATAAAAAAGCTTGACAAACCAAATCATTATGATATGATAGTCGGCTCGCTAGATAGGATAAGTTCTTAACTTAAACGAACTAGCAAAGAGAAATACCCTATATATCAGTTACTGGACGACAGTAGCTTGACACTATTTAAAAGCATAACTAAAGAACAACTTGTGTGGATTTTTGCTGATTCAGAATGCTAAAAAATAAAGTTGGTTGAAACTTCTTTTCGGAGTTTCTTCTAACTATAAAAATTATCATTTAAGACAGCAAGAAAACTCAAAGTTAATTCATTATATGAAACATACGAGAGCGTAATTGCCAGATTAAATGAGCCAAGTTTCGAAGTCTCTTTAAAGGACTTCATGCAAGATTAAACTGAAGAGTTTGATCATGGCTCAGATTGAACGCTGGCGGCAGGCTTAACACATGCAAGTCGAGCGGTAACAGGAGAAGCTTGCTTCTCGCTGACGAGCGGCGGACGGGTGAGTAATACTTAGGAATCTACCTAGTAGTGGGGGATAGCTCGGGGAAACTCGAATTAATACCGCATACGACCTACGGGAGAAAGGGGGCAACTTGTTGCTCTCGCTATTAGATGAGCCTAAGTCGGATTAGCTAGATGGTGGGGTAAAGGCCTACCATGGCGACGATCTGTAGCTGGTCTGAGAGGATGATCAGCCACACCGGGACTGAGACACGGCCCGGACTCCTACGGGAGGCAGCAGTGGGGAATATTGGACAATGGGGGCAACCCTGATCCAGCCATGCCGCGTGTGTGAAGAAGGCCTTTTGGTTGTAAAGCACTTTAAGCAGTGAAGAAGACTCCATGGTTAATACCCATGGACGATGACATTAGCTGCAGAATAAGCACCGGCTAACTCTGTGCCAGCAGCCGCGGTAATACAGAGGGTGCAAGCGTTAATCGGAATTACTGGGCGTAAAGCGAGCGTAGGTGGCTTGATAAGTCAGATGTGAAAGCCCCGGGCTTAACCTGGGAACGGCATCTGATACTGTTAGGCTAGAGTAGGTGAGAGGAAGGTAGAATTCCAGGTGTAGCGGTGAAATGCGTAGAGATCTGGAGGAATACCGATGGCGAAGGCAGCCTTCTGGCATCATACTGACACTGAGGTTCGAAAGCGTGGGTAGCAAACAGGATTAGATACCCTGGTAGTCCACGCCGTAAACGATGTCTACTAGTCGTTGGGTCCCTTGAGGACTTAGTGACGCAGCTAACGCAATAAGTAGACCGCCTGGGGAGTACGGCCGCAAGGTTAAAACTCAAATGAATTGACGGGGGCCCGCACAAGCGGTGGAGCATGTGGTTTAATTCGATGCAACGCGAAGAACCTTACCTGGTCTTGACATATCTAGAATCCTGCAGAGATGCGGGAGTGCCTTCGGGAATTAGAATACAGGTGCTGCATGGCTGTCGTCAGCTCGTGTCGTGAGATGTTGGGTTAAGTCCCGCAACGAGCGCAACCCTTGTCCTTAGTTACCAGCGGTTTGGCCGGGAACTCTAAGGATACTGCCAGTGACAAACTGGAGGAAGGCGGGGACGACGTCAAGTCATCATGGCCCTTACGACCAGGGCTACACACGTGCTACAATGGTAGGTACAGAGGGCAGCTACACAGCGATGTGATGCGAATCTCAAAAAGCCTATCGTAGTCCAGATTGGAGTCTGCAACTCGACTCCATGAAGTAGGAATCGCTAGTAATCGCGGATCAGAATGCCGCGGTGAATACGTTCCCGGGCCTTGTACACACCGCCCGTCACACCATGGGAGTTGATTGCACCAGAAGTGGGTAGCCTAACCTTTTAGGATGGCGCTCACCACGGTGTGGTTGATGACTGGGGTGAAGTCGTAACAAGGTAGCCGTAGGGGAACCTGCGGCTGGATCACCTCCTTATAGACAGCATTCGGTCAGCAAGAATTCACAACAAGTTGTTCTTTAGTTTAAGCTTACGTTTATACAAGCGTAATTTGGGTCTGTAGCTCAGCTGGTTAGAGCACCGTGTTGATAACGCGGGGGTCAGTGGTTCAAGTCCACTTAGACCCACCATTTATATATGGGGCCATAGCTCAGTTGGTAGAGCGCCTGCCTTGCACGCAGGAGGTCAACGGTTCGACTCCGTTTGGCTCCACCACTATAAACGCCAAGTAAGCTTTCAGTGCACAGCATAAACAGAATTAAGTGATCATCATTGATTATTTACTTCTGTTTTATACAGAACTTACTACTCGACGAGAGAGTAAGAACTATTTAAAAACATAGATATGAGTCTGGGTTAGAGTGGCGTGTTCACGCGACACTCTAACCTTAAGAAATCCTCTTTTAACGACATTGTTTGTTATCCCAAAGAGGGTTTCTTAAAAAAGTAAAGAGAACTGAATCAAGCGTAAACATAGGTGATATCGTTATCATAATTAGATTGTATGACACTTTGAAGTCGAAAGACTACTTGGGGTTGTATGGTCAAGTAATGAAGCGCACATGGTGGATGCCTTGGCAGTCAGAGGCGATGAAAGACGTGACAGCCTGCGATAAGCTTCGGGGAGGCGGCAATATCCTGTGATCCGGAGATTTCTGAATGGGGAAACCCAGCTAGCATAAGCTAGCTATCTTATATTTATATAAGAGGCGAACGAGGGGAAGTGAAACATCTCAGTACCCTTAGGAATAGACATCAATTGAGATTCCCCTAGTAGCGGCGAGCGAACGGGGAGAAGCCGATTAATACTAATGTAGAAGAACAGCGTGGGAAAGCTGACCGTAGTAGGTGATAGTCCTGTATTCGAAACATTAGCATTAACATATTAAGTAGAGCGGGGCACGAGAAATCCTGTTTGAAGATGGGGGGACCATCCTCCAAGGCTAAATACTCCTGACTGACCGATAGTGAACCAGTACCGTGAGGGAAAGGCGAAAAGAACCCCTGTGAGGGGAGTGAAATAGAACCTGAAACCGTGTGCGTACAAGCAGTGGGAGCCTTAATTTATTAGGGTGACCGCGTACCTTTTGTATAATGGGTCAGCGACTTATATTCTGTAGCAAGGTTAACCGTTTAGGGGAGCCGTAGGGAAACCGAGTCTTAATAGGGCGATTAGTTGCAGGGTATAGACCCGAAACCGAGTGATCTATCCATGAGCAGGTTGAAAGTGCCGTAACAGGCACCGGAGGACCGAACCCACTGTCGTTGAAAAGCCAGGGGATGACTTGTGGATAGGGGTGAAAGGCTAATCAAACTCGGTGATAGCTGGTTCTCCCCGAAAGCTATTTAGGTAGCGCCTCGGACGAACACCATTGGGGGTAGAGCACTGTTTCGGCTAGGGGGTCATACCGACTTACCAAACCGATGCAAACTCCGAATACCGATGAGTGATATCCGGGAGACACACAGTGGGTGCTAACGTCCATTGTGGAGAGGGAAACAACCCAGACCGCCAGCTAAGGCCCCAAATTCCTAGTTAAGTGGGAAACGAGGTGGGAAGGCATAGACAGCTAGGAGGTTGGCTTAGAAGCAGCCATCCTTTAAAGAAAGCGTAATAGCTCACTAGTCGAGTCGGCCCGCGCGGAAGATGTAACGGGGCTCAAACTAGGAGCCGAAGCTGCGGATTTGAATTTGTTTTCAAGTGGTAGGGGAGCGTTGTGTAAGCCTGTGAAGGTGTGTTGTAAAGCATGCTGGAGGTATCACAAGAGCGAATGCTGACGTGAGTAACGATAATGCGAGTGAAAAGCTCGCACGCCGGAAGATCAAGGGTTCCAGTCCAACGTTAATCGGGGCTGGGTGAGTCGACCCCTAAGGCGAGGCCGAAAGGCGTAGTCGATGGGAAATCGGTTAATATTCCGATACTTGTTTATAATGCGATGGAGGGACGGAGTAGGTTATGTCAGCCTGGCGTTGGTTGTCCAGGTGAAAGGATGTAGGCTTACAGTTTAGGCAAATCCGGACTGTAATACGGCTGAGATCTGATAGCAAGCGGTACTTGTACCGTGAAGTGGCAAATACCATGCTTCCAGGAAAAGCTTCTAAGCAATAGTTATAAACGAATCGTACCCTAAACCGACACAGGTGATCAGGTAGAGAATACCAAGGCGCTTGAGAGAACTCTGCTGAAGGAACTAGGCAAAATGGTACCGTAACTTCGGGAGAAGGTACGCTGCCGATGGTGATAGGACTTGCTCCTTGAGCTGTTGGCAGTCGCAGATACCAGGCTGCTGCAACTGTTTATTAAAAACACAGCACTCTGCAAACACGAAAGTGGACGTATAGGGTGTGATGTCTGCCCGGTGCTGGAAGGTTAATTGATGGGGTTAGCGTAAGCGAAGCTCTTGATCGAAGCCCCAGTAAACGGCGGCCGTAACTATAACGGTCCTAAGGTAGCGAAATTCCTTGTCGGGTAAGTTCCGACCTGCACGAATGACATAATGATGGCAGCGCTGTCTCCAGCAGAGACTCAGTGAAATCGAAATCGCAGTGAAGATGCTGTGTACCCGCGGCTAGACGGAAAGACCCCGTGAACCTTTACTACAGCTTTACATTGAACTTTGACCTGACTTGTGCAGGATAGGTGGGAGGCTTTGAAGCCGAGACGCTAGTCTTGGTGGAGCCATCCTTGAAATACCACCCTGGTCATGTCGGGGTTCTAACTCAGGTATAACAATACCGAGGACAATGTATGGTGGGTAGTTTGACTGGGGCGGTCTCCTCCTAAAGAGTAACGGAGGAGTACGAAGGTGCGCTCAGAACGGTCGGAAATCGTTCATAGAGTATAAAGGCAAAAGCGCGCTTAACTGCGAGACCCACAAGTCGAGCAGGTACGAAAGTAGGTCTTAGTGATCCGGTGGTTCTGTATGGAAGGGCCATCGCTCAACGGATAAAAGGTACTCTGGGGATAACAGGCTGATACCGCCCAAGAGTTCATATCGACGGCGGTGTTTGGCACCTCGATGTCGGCTCATCTCATCCTAGGGCTGAAGCAGGTCCTAAGGGTATGGCTGTTCGCCATTTAAAGAGGTACGCGAGCTGGGTTTAGAACGTCGTGAGACAGTTCGGTCCCTATCTACCGTGGGCGTTGGAAATTTGAGAGGATCTGCTCCTAGTACGAGAGGACCAGAGTGGACGAACCACTGGTGTTCGGGTTGTCATGCCAATGGCATTGCCCGGTAGCTACGTTCGGATGGGATAACCGCTGAAAGCATCTAAGCGGGAAGCCCACCTCAAGATTAGATTTCCCTAAAGAGCCGTTCAAGACTAGGACGTTGATAGGCAGGGTGTGGAAGCACAGCGATGTGTGTAGCTAACCTGTACTAATTGCTCGTTTGGCTTGACCATACAACACCCAAGTGGTTTGTATCAAGTCTAATTATTTCGATATCACCTTAATCCTTGGTTCAGTTGGATTAAGATGACACTAGTCATTAAAACACACAGACTCATATCTAACCCCCTTTGCTGACGACAATAGCATGATGGTACCACCTGATCCCTTCCCGAACTCAGAAGTGAAACATCATCGCGCCAATGGTAGTGTGGCTCCGGCCATGTGAGAGTAGGTCATCGTCAGCTCTCTATTCCTGAAAACCCCCTTA
>NZ_PJBX01000021.1:0-5439 GCF_002836335.1 Psychrobacter sp. Sarcosine-02u-2
CCGTCTTAGACACCGATTAAGACGATCGGTTAGAAAGACTTGTTGCTTCTCAAAAAAGCTTGATAATCACTTTAAAGTATTCGATCTGGTGTTCTTTTATGTCAATTATGGCTACGTCTGATGCCAGCATACTTTTTGACACACCACCAATAATCTATATGAATAAGTTGGGTTGTGCAATTAATAACCCAACTTATTTCGTGAAATAGACCCTTTAGTCAAGTTGCTGATCTAGAATCTATTTGTCAGCTACTTATTTAACGATACTGCCATAACAGCTTTGCAGCGTTTTTGCCACCACTTTAGTGACCAGTTGGGTGCGATAGTTGGCATCTATCGCCGCATTGCCAAGTTCAACAAGAGTCACTTGCTGTGGCGCTTGCTCGCTGACGCAGCCGCAAACTTGACCTTTTATCTCTTCTTCTTGAGCATCTGACATCGCGACACTAGCAATGCGCCAAGCATTTTGTTTTTCAATCTGGCTGCGACATTGGTTATCAACAGCGGCTTTAAAAATATTCATCCCAATCTCGTTTGCCGAACCAATCGCCGTGCCAGCGCTGGTATTCATATCAGAAGTGGCACAGCCAGCTAGGATAAATGTAGCAAGCACGATGCTCGAAGCAAATAGTTTTTTCATAAGTTTTCCTTTAAGGTTAGCAATATTGGTAGCGGTTTTATTCTACAGATTTTTCAGACTATAACGGTAAAGATAAAAAATAAACACAAAAAAAGAGACCATGATAGGTCTCTTTCTTATAGGTATAAAGGCTTTAAAAATCTAGCAGCCAAGCTTACCTTCTGCTTCAAGCGCCTTTTTGCTACGAATTGGTGCTGGGCAATCTTCACCATAGTATTGACGATCGGCAAAATAGCTTGAGCGTACCATTGGGCCGGCCCAAATGTTAAAGAAACCAATCTTTTTACCATAGTCCATATAGCGCTGGAATTCGTCTGGATGGACATAACGATCAACTGGCGCATGGTCTTTACTGGGTTGCAGGTACTGACCGATGGTAATCATATCGACATCATGGGCTTTTAAATCATCAAGCAGAGCATAGATTTCTTCTTCGGTCTCACCAAGTCCAACCATAAAGCCGCATTTAGTGGCGATATCAGGGCGGCGCTCTTTATAAATTTTAAGCAAATCTAATGAATGCTGATAGTCTGAACCTGGACGGAAAGCTTTATAGAGACGCGGCACCGTTTCGATATTGTGGTTAAAGACATCTGGCGCGGTTTCGGTCAATAAATCTAGAGCGATATCCATACGCCCACGGAAATCTGGCACCAGTATCTCAATCAAGCAATTTGGGCTTAGCGCGCGCGATTCATTTAACACTTCAACAAAATGTCCAGCACCGCCGTCTTTTAAATCATCGCGGTCAACTGAAGTAATCACCGCATATTTCAGACCTAGACCTTGAATGGTCTCAGCGGTATGGCGTGGCTCGTCTTTGTCCAATTCGTTTGGGCGACCATGACCGACATCACAAAACGGGCAGCGACGGGTACAGATATCACCCATAATCATAAAGGTTGCCGTACCATCAGCGAAGCACTGCGGCAGATTCGGGCAAGCTGCTTCTTCACAGACGGTATAAAGCTTTTGCTCACGCAGAGTGGCTTTGATACGCGCTACTTCCGCAGGTGACGACATTTTAACCCGAATCCAATCAGGCTTTTTCTTTGCCTCGACGGTCGGAATCACTTTAATTGGGATGCGCGCTACCTTGTCGTAGCCACGTAGCTTTTCGCCTTGGATGGCTTTTTTCGGTTTTGCACGGGCAGCGGGGACGTGGGTTTGTACGGCGTTTGTCATAATCAAATGTTCTCTTAACCCTTGATAAGATAAGGGTTTTTGGTATTATTAGAATGTTTTATGAATGCAGCTATTATAGCAGATAATGGCTAAAGGTTTTTTGGGCAATCTTGTTAAGACAATCAAAAAAACTACTAGCGCTAAATAGGGTTTTATCACTAATAAGACTACTATGAAGCGCACCTTTACCCTAGTTTTATTTATTGATATCAATGTCCATGTCATTTAGCACATCTATGGCTGCGCGAAACGCTTCTTGGGTAGCAGGTGCACCGCAATAAGGCAGGCTATGCATCAACACCTCTCGGATTTCAGCGACGCTGGCGCCATTATTAATTGCCCCGCGGATATGACCTTTTAGCTCAGCAGGGCTTTTTTGCGCAATCAAAAACGCCATGGTAATTAAGGAGCGATATTTGCGCGGTAGTATGGTGTCGTCTTGCCACGTGCTGCCCCAAGCATGTTCGATAATCCAGTCTTGCAGTGGCTGGGTAAATGGGGTCGCCGAATCGAGCGAGCGTTTGACATGTTGCTCGCCCATCACTTCGGTACGAACTTTTAAACCGTTTTGATAGTTGGCATTATCGTCCATTTTATTATCCTTAATATTTATTGGTAAAGTGTGTTTTATCAAGTCGCATATAAAAATTCGCTGACGTAAGACATCTGATCGGTTTTGAGGTTGTCAGAGTATAGCAGGCACACGGTTTTTATTTAACCGCGTCAATCATATTGGTTATGGCACTATTTTTATAATAAATATCCAATATGGCGTTATTCTGCGCCTTTTCACGGCTCAGCCATTAACATTTTGAGCGTTTTGAGCTATGATTGCACGGATAATTATTCAATGCAGTACATCGATGTAGGCTGTCATCCTGACTACTCACGTGATGTACTGGTCACCAACCGACGAGGACGACTATTGTGTTAGAAGCTTATCGTAAACATGTCGCAGAACGTGCTGAGCTAGGGACTGTACCACTTCCATTAAATGAGAAGCAGGTAGCAGAATTGGTAGAGCTACTTAAAAACCCACCAGCGGGCGAAGATGCGTTCTTGATGGACTTGTTAGAAAACCGTATTCCTGCCGGTGTTGACCAAGCCGCTTATGTTAAAGCTGCATTTTTAGCTGCTATTGTTAAAGGCGAAGCGACTTCACCACTTATTAGCAAGAAAAAAGCCGTTGAAATCTTAGGCACCATGCAAGGTGGTTACAACGTTCAGCCATTGGTTGCAGCATTAGACGACGCGGAAGTCGCACAAGAAGCTGCTGATGCGTTAAAGAAAACATTACTCGTATTTGACGCGTTTAATGACGTGACCGAAAAAGCCGAAGCTGGCAATGCTATTGCTAAAGAAGTCGTACAATCTTGGGCTGACGCGGAGTGGTTCTTAAGCCGTCCTGAAGTACCAGAGAAAACCACTTATACCACCTTTAAAGTCACTGGCGAAACCAACACTGATGACTTGTCACCAGCGCAAGACGCTTGGAGCCGCCCCGACATTCCATTGCATTCATTAGCCATGCACAAAAACTCTCGCGACGGCATCTTTGCTGACGAAGAGGGCGTTGTTGGTCCAATGAAGCAAATCGAAGCGTTAAAAGAAAAAGGTCATCCACTTGCCTATGTTGGCGACGTGGTCGGTACCGGTTCTAGCCGTAAGTCTGCAACCAACTCTGTATTGTGGCTCATGGGCGAAGACATCCCTAACGTACCAAACAAACGTGGTGGCGGTTTGGTGCTTGGTAACAATATCGCTCCTATCTTCTTTAACACCATGGAAGATTCTGGCGCCTTGCCAATCGAAAAAGTTGCCGTTGATAACTTAAATATGGGCGATGTGTTTGACATCTATCCGTATGAAGGCAAAATCACTAAGCATGACTCTGACGAAGTATTGTCAACCTTTACGCTAAACTCGCCAACCTTGCTTGACGAAGTGCGCGCAGGCGGCCGTATTCCATTAATCGTTGGTCGTGGTTTGACCAATCGTGCTCGTGAATATATGGGTCTTGGTCATTCAGACGTATTTGCTAAGCCAGAAGAGCCAGCTGATACCGGTAAAGGCTTTACCCTTGCACAGAAAATGGTTGGTAAAGCTTGTGGTCTAGAAGGCGTACGTCCTGGTATGTACTGTGAGCCAAAAATGACTACCGTAGGAAGTCAGGATACCACTGGTCCGATGACTCGTGACGAGCTAAAAGATTTGGCTTGCCTAGGCTTCCAAGCCGACCTAGTGATGCAGTCATTCTGTCATACCGCAGCTTATCCAAAGCCAGTTGACGTTGAAACTCAGCATACACTACCTGATTTTATCATGAACCGTGGCGGCGTCAGCTTACGTCCTGGTGATGGTATCATTCACTCGTGGCTTAACCGTATGCTACTTCCAGATACCGTTGGTACTGGTGGTGACTCGCATACGCGTTTCCCAATGGGTATCTCGTTCCCAGCCGGTTCTGGTTTGGTTGCATTCGCAGCAGCAACTGGTGTGATGCCACTTGATATGCCTGAATCTGTTCGTGTGCGCTTCGTTGGCGAACGTCAACCTGGTATCACGCTACGTGACTTGGTCCATGCGATTCCTTATCAAGCCATCAAAGAAGGTTATTTGACCGTTGATAAGAAAGGTAAAATCAACGAGTTTAATGGTCGTATTTTAGAGATCGAAGGTCTAGAAGATTTGACTGCTGAGCAAGCGTTTGAGTTATCTGATGCGTCAGCTGAGCGTAGTGCTGCTGGTTGTACCATTACTTTGTCTGAAGAATCAGTGACTGAGTACCTAAACTCAAACATCACCTTGCTTAAGTGGATGATTTCAGAAGGCTATGGCGATGCGCGTACCATCAGCCGCCGCGTTGAGCAAATGCAAGAGTGGCTAGCGAACCCAAGCCTCATGCGTGCTGACGAAGATGCAGAATACGCCATCGACATGACCATCGATATGAGCGAGATCAAAGAGCCAATTCTTTGCTGCCCGAACGATCCAGACGATGCTAAAACATTGGCTGACGTCGCTGGTGATACCATTGATGAAGTATTCATTGGTTCATGTATGACCAACATTGGTCACTTCCGTGCTGCGGGTAAACTGCTACAAGACGTACCAGCAGGAAGCCTCAAAACTCGTCTATGGATTGCGCCACCGACTAAGATGGATGCGCGTCAGTTGATGGAAGAAGGTTATTACAACATCTACGCACAAGCCGGCGCTCGTACTGAAATGCCAGGTTGTTCACTATGTATGGGTAACCAAGCACGTATCGCACCGAAATCTACGGCCGTTTCGACGTCTACCCGTAACTTCCCGAACCGTTTAGGTCAAGGCGCAAACGTCTATCTCGCGTCTGCAGAGCTTGCAGCGGTAGCGGCGGTACTTGGTAAATTGCCAACCAACGACGAATACCAGCAATACGCTGGCATGCTAAACAGCATGGGCGATGAAGTTTATAAGTACATGAACTTTGATCGTATGGAAGATTACACTGAAGAAGCGGACAAAATTAACGTTGCTCAGTTGACCTAGTTTTTCATTCGAAAGCTACTTAATTTTTTGAAAACAAACCCCGTATCGTGATGATACGGGGTTTTTTACATGTTTGAAAAATA
>NZ_PJBX01000022.1:0-4695 GCF_002836335.1 Psychrobacter sp. Sarcosine-02u-2
AACAATACGGTGCTATCTTTGCCCACTGGGCATCACTTAGGGTTAATCTAGTCATAACACTATGATTATCAATTATTCTATATATGTCAACACACCCTAGTATTGGCACTAATAATATCACTGACTACGTAATTACCGTGACCAATACTGGTGACGTTCCTTTAAAAAACATAGTACTCAAAGATCCTGCTGTTTCAGGCCTTAGTAAGCAATCTAACATTATTTGTGATAGTACAGACGCTAATAATATCTGTACTGCTAATGCTGTACCAACTATCGCCTCATTAGAAGGCTCTACAGGGTTTAACATCTCATCTATACCCGTAGGTAAAAGCTATAGTATTAGTGTTCCTACACTCGTTACAGCATCTTCAGGTTCTACTGTACAAAATATTGCTACAGCTACACTTAAATCAACAGCTACAACCAAAACAGCTAATGATATTAATAAGGTGACTTCTATATTTGATAGTGGCTCAACTAGCGCACCTGCTAGTTGTCCAAGCGGACATCAAATGTATTATATCGGCGAAAACCCACCAAAATACACCCCTATAAAAACGCAAAAGCTCAGTTGGACGAGCGGAACAAGTAATATTTATACTATTGGTGGAATTAAATTCATACTATCCTTTCCTATTGTGAAAAACATACTTACTGGTTATCCAAAGTATGAATCTGCAAATGACACAGCAACAAAAAACTCGATTAATATGTTTCATACTAGCCAAAAACTGGATGTAAACCATCAATTGACTGCTACCATAGATAGACCTGTATCAAAATATGGTTTTGTAGTTCAAGATGTCGATTCAAACCAGAGCAGTAAATACATTGAAAGTCTAACAATAACAACTTTGGGCGGCGTTTTTAGTAATTTTAAAAGCTCTAACCATGTGTTGTCTGATGGCGACAAAACCATAACTGGCATACCATGGCAAAATTGTAATACCTCTAGTACCTCTAACCTATGTAACTTCAATATAGATTGGGGTTATAAGCCATCATTGACACCTTTTACCATTACCCATGGCAATACCTTTACTGGTGCTAGTACATCCTCGTCAAGTGGTAATCATTTGGTCGGCTACTCCGACTTCTATTTCTGCCTAGCACCGCCAAAACTTGTGGTAAAAAAGACACTAAACGGTAACCGGATCAACGATACTGATGCTAAGCGTGACCAGTTCGAGATAAAAGTTACGGGTAATTCAATAGCGACCAACAGTTTCATCACAACTGGTAAAGGTTCTGCTATCAATAAAAGTACTAGTGCGGTATTAGAATTAGAAGAAAATAAAAGCTATACAATTACTGAACGTGTGATGAATGGAACAACAGTAGGCGATATCGCCAATTATAATGCTACCTATATCTGTAGCAATGCTACAACAGGCAGCACCACAGTAATGCCTACTACTTCCATGACTTACGATGCCGCTGCTAAAACTCGCTCATTTACTTTGGCAAATGCTACCTATGGCGATGAGATTACCTGCACTATCACTAACAATCCGGCGAGCTATACATTTTCGGGTACGGTCTTTAATGATAATGGTGGTATTGCGGCGAGCGAAGCCAACAGGCAAAATATTTCTACTTTATTTACCGATAATAAGCAATACTTTAATGGTCAGTTAGATGCTGGTGAGCTGGGAATATACGAAAATGGACTTCGAGTAAAACTAACAGACTGTGACGGTAGAACGTTAGATAACAAATCTGTCGACGTTTTAAGCTCAGGCAGTGATATAGGTAAATATAGCATCACTGTTTCTGGCAATAAACTAGTTGATGGCACTGGCAACAATCTTACAAAGATTTGTTTGGTAGAAGAAGAGCCTCAAAGTTGGAAATATAGTGTAGATACTACTACTAATACGAGAGAAAGCACATTAGTGCCTGGGGTTTACAACTATGCAAATCTTAATTTTGGTGAAGTAGAACCTTATAACACTGCTCTTGTACTGATTAAATCGCAGCATATCCATAATTGCGATGAAAACTTTACCTATCCTACCAATGTCGGCAACGCCGATGATCTCGAAATTGGCTTTGGTGAACAGGCCGCAAATAACGTCATTCCTGGTAAATGTATAGCCTATCGGGTTACCGCTTATAATCGTGGTCATGTTGAGTTAGAGGATATACAAATAAAAGATACGTTACAAACAGAACCTGTTGCGTCTACCTTTCATTTTCCACTTCCCGTAGGAAACCCTGCGTCTATCAACCCCTACAATAATAGCTTGCCTAAAGATACAATTACTTCTAAACCTTTTAACCTATTAGGCGTACAGTCTTCCACTAACGTGCCTCAGGCAACGCTATATTTTAATACTAAATATGGCTCAACCATATCCAACTAATTGCGCCTTTTAGCAATTTATAGTTTTCATCGGTTTTTACTCTACGCTAATAGCGCAGTAGAGTAAAAACCGAACCAATCTTTGTACCTCATATAATAGATTATTCAATCTAATACTTGGTGTAATGAACCAAATTCATGCTGAAAAGTATAATTTAATCGACAATAGCCTGCTAATTTAGTAAATTTAAAAAATTACTAATGTTGGCAATTAGGATATTAATAAGATTATTCCTATGGTAACCCTCCCAAACCTAAGACACCTAACAAATAGAATTAAGCTGCTTGATTGAGTTTCTGTATGGGCGTAAAACCGCCATTGCCCATGTTTGGGCGCTCATGATTATAATGATATAACCAGTTGGTGGTGTGTCAAAAAGTATGCTGATTAAAACTTGAACAATTTTTGAAGCCTTGAAAGCCCTATAGAATCAGAGAACTTAGCATAGATTTTTTATTGGCTTCTATCGCCAGCATACTTTTTAGAACACCACCAACCAGTTTTCTGCTTGTGTGCGTACTTGCTCTAAGTTATCAAACAGCTCCTGATTTAACCAATCATATCTCATGGTTCTGTTAAAGCGCTCCACATAGGCATTTTGCTGTGGATTGCCAGGTTCAATATAGCTTAAGTTAATGCTTTGCTGCTCAGCCCAGTCTTTGAGCACATTGCTGATGTACTCAGGACCATTATCGCATCTTATTTGTACAGGTTTGCCTCGATATTCAATGAGCTGGTCTAATGTGCGTATGACCCTTTGTGCTGGTAGTGAGAAGTCAATCTCAACGGTGAGCGCTTCACGGTTGTAATCATCAATCACATTAAACAGTCTAAAGCTGCGACCGTCATTTAAGCCGTCGTGCATAAAGTCCATGCTCCAGCTTTGGTTTATCCTATCAGGTACTGCTAATGGTATTGGTTTAGCGCGTTTAATGCGACGCTTGGGCTTGATTCTAAGGTTGAGTTCAAGCTCACAGTAGATGCGATATACCCGCTTGTGGTTGTACGGCAGTCCCATGACATTACGCAGGCTTAAAAAGCATAAACCAAAGCCCCAGTTCTTATTCTCATCAGTCAGTTTGATGAGTAAGTCCGCGATCTGCTGGTTCTCATCCGTGGCCATTGACTTATGGTAATAGCAGGTCACGCTGATGTTAAAGATACGGCAAGCACGACGTATGCTAATACCATGCTCTTCAATGTAATGACAAGCCATTTTCCTGCGCCTTTGGGGCGCTACCACTTTTTTGTCATGGCATCCTGTAGGATATCGGATTTAAGACATTCATCAGCATACATCTTCTTAAGACGTGCATTTTCAATTTCAAGTTCTTTTAAGCGCGCAATCAAAGAGGCATCCATGCCGCCATACTTTGAGCGCCAGTTATAAAAGGTACTTTGGCTGATATTATGCTCACGGCAAAGCTCGGTGATAGGGACACCTTGTTCGGCTTGTTTTAGGATATTAACGATTTGGTTGTCAGTAAAGCGTGTCTTTTTCATAGGATTCTCCTGCTGATATATTTTAGCAGTTAATCTCTATTTCTAAGTGTTCTTATTTAGTGGGGGGATTACCCTATAAAACAATGTTTTTACCGTTCAAGTACTAAAAAGTACCATTCATCACTTACATCTTGATACTTTGTTATTTATTTGTAAAAATACAACAATAGACAAATAAACATCTTATTTATCAATACTATCCTTTAATAACAAACAGTAACAACTCACTTTTATCCTGATATCAATAGATTGTTTAAAGAGTTAAATATAACAAGGAATACTACATGAAGGCATCTCATACTTTACGTAATGCTTTATTGACTACCGTAGCTTCTGTATTTTTGTTGAGCACAGCTTATGCAGATGATGCTCTAAAAATGGAGCTGACAGCGAATAAAGTAGTTAAAAATGCTGAGGGTAAAATTAGCTATTTACCAGTCCGTTCCGCTCCAACTGGCACCATTATTCAGTACAAAGCGACCTACACCAATACCATTAATGAAAACATCAACGATCTAGCAGTGACCTTACCTATTCCAGCCAATATGACTTTTACTGGCGAGGTATCTCCTGCTAGCGCTCAAGCTAGTATCGATGGCAAAAACTACGCTGAGATACCGCTTATGCGTAAAGTCGATGGCAAAATGGTCAAAATCCCTTTTTCCGAATACCGTACCTTACGTTGGAATATCAAACTATTGCCAGCGAATAAATCAGCAGCTGTGGCGCTTAATACCATCGTTGACTAATCAGCACATTAACGCACCTCCGTTACCATCCTTGAATTCTAACTTCTAAACCTTACCTATCTCGGAGTCTCATA
>NZ_PJBX01000023.1:0-4570 GCF_002836335.1 Psychrobacter sp. Sarcosine-02u-2
TAAGCGAATCATTTGCGCAATATTCGTTCACGATTTTTATACTGATGAGTTATAAATTTAGTTAGGTGTTTTTGCCATTTGGTGCACTAGAAAAGAGAGGAGTAAAAACTTTAAGAATTAAGATTTAAACGCTGAGATAAGCATTTTAGGATTTGAAAATTCTGCTCCAAATTAGTGAAACTAAGTGGTTATTGAACTTAGCTATTATATTAAGTTGGGTTAGTATTGTAAGAGTGGCAGACAGTTTATATTCAACGCGGATCGGAATTTTTGTCATTATTGCTATTTTTTCGATAAGACAAGCGCCGTTTTATGAGTAAACCGATAATAACAACCACGATTGATATACCAATAGCTTTAGAATAGGGGGCTAACACGCCTGCGACAGCGTCATAGTTTTGACCCAAGTAATACCCGGCTAGCGCCAATATCGCGGTCCAAATGCTGGCGCCTAAAGCGGTTAGCGCCAAAAACGGTAATAACGCCATTTTATTCATACCGGCAGGGATGGAAATTAGCGAACGCACGCCCGGCACCATACGCCCAAAAAACACTGCCATTTTGCCATGTTTGTCAAACCATGCATTGGCATCGGTGATGTCAGTAGGTTTTATAAACACGTATTTGCCGTATTTCTCAGTGAACTCGACCAAGCGCGGTTCATCGAATTTATGGCCCAAATAGTATAAGGGTAGCGCACCCAGCACCGCGCCAAGCGTCCCAGTTAGAATGACCAAGACAATGCTCATATCGCCTTTAGAAGCGGCGAAGCCAGCAGCGGGCATGATAACCTCAGATGGAATAGGCGGGAAAACGTTTTCAGCAAACATGGCAAATATAATGCCAAAGTAGCCAAACCTTGCCATGATGCCGAGTACCCATTCACTCATTTGATCCATAGAATTCCTAAATAACTGACAAATTGATGGCTGTCAGTTTATAACAGCCATCAGCTGATAAAAACTATCGACTGGTAAAGGTAATGGTTTTAGTGCCGTTTGTAGACGGCTGGCTAATCGTTACTTTGCTATCCAGAATATCACCGCGCGCATTGATTTTATAACATTCTGACGAGCTACCATTAGGATCGTTACTGAGTAGTAAGTTAGCCGAGGTTTCTATACAAAACCACGCGGTATTATTGCTGTCTCGGCTCAAAGACCAATCTTGATTATAAGTGCCTATTTTTTTGCGCATGCTTCTATCGGCATAGACGTCCTCTTTAATCAATTTGCTTGATGAACCAATCGTTGCCATTTTGGGAATGGTTGTGGTCTGATTCGAGATCGAGTATTTACCTGAGCTGTCAGTGAAACCATGGAATACCAATGGATTAAGGGTAAAGTAATTAATGGCGACTGATTGATCAGTGACTTGATTGTTGACTTTATTAATGGTATTTACTTCAGCGCCTTGGACTTGTTTATTGTTAAATACCATGCTGCCTTTGGGCGTGACTTTGATGTCAGCAGAGGCTTTTTGATTGCCGACGTTCGCCACTAGGCTTTGACTGCGGGCTTTGGTGTAAATATTGAGCATGGCTGCTTCGACGGGATATTGAGTGACAATATTATTTGAATTGCCCGGCGTACTGCCACCGCTCATACCACCTGCACAAGCGCTTAAGCCCACCGATACCGCGACAAGTAATCCTAATTTTTTCATGGTGTATTCCCTCGATTTATTTGAGTTTTTTTATTTAAATAATTATTACCTGCCTACTATAATCGAATTTTTAAGCGCTGACAGCTGCCGTGTATCCTTGTACCTGCTATCCTTACATCATTATAACAACCGATGATTTTGTAGAAATTTATTGAATAAGTACGTAGTAAAAATTTTTAGCCAATTAAAATAGGATAAATCGCTGTTTTTTCTGCTCATACCTCTTTAGTCTGTTATCATTTCGTCCTGTAAAAACGCTAGTTTTACTCTATAAGTACCAATTATAAGCATCATTCGTTAGGACGTTAAAATGATCGTCAAGCAAAAGCCAAGCGCCATCAAACTGCTTTTTACCTTGCGTGGCTCCATTCTGCCCAAGGTCTATCCGCAGATTTTGCTCATTAGCTTAATTAGTGCCTTTATTACCAATATTCAGCACGGATTTCCCAGCTCTTTTTCTTCTTATAGCGTCGCGCCGTTTACCTTGCTTGGTATTGCTTTATCGCTGTTTCTAGGTTTTCGCAATAACGCCAGTTATCAGCGCTGGTGGGAAGCTCGAGGACTATGGGGGCAATTGGTCTATGATACGCGCAGCTTTACTCGTCAAGTGCTGTCTTATATAGATGATGAGAGTGAGAAAGGGCACGATAGCCAGCGCCGATTGGTATATTTAAGCATCGCTTTTACTCATGCGCTGCGTCATCGATTGCGTGACAGTGCGCCTTGGCAAGATGTGGAGCGTTTTGTTGAGCCCGTTTATCATGCCAGCATGCAACAGGCGCAAAATTTGCCGGATTATCTGCTGCGTCTGCTCGGTAAAGAGCTTGGCTATTGTCGGCATCAGCGCTTGACGTCAGATCTTATGCTGCAAAATATGGACGAGCGCATCAATTCGATGACGGTGGTTTTATCCGCCTGTGAGCGTATTCATAGCACGCCATTACCGTTTGCTTATACGCTGCTGGTGCATCGCACGACGTATTTGTACTGCTTTATGCTGCCTTTTGGTCTGGTTTCTTCTTTAGGCTGGGTGACGCCTTTGATTTGCGGCGTTATTGCTTATACCTTTTTTGGTTTAGACGCGCTCAGTGAAGAGTTGGAAGAGCCTTTTGGGCTGGCAGCCAACCAATTACCGCTGACCGCTTTATCAAGGAATATCGAGATTAATTTGCTAGAAGCCTTGGGCGAAACTGAGTTGCCGCCAAACATCATGGCTAAAAACGGCTATTTGCAATAATCTTTTTATCATAAAATGAGTATGGCAACAAAATTTATGCTATTAACATTTACGTCATAAAAAAGACCACTCGATTGAGCGGTCTTTTTCATTTTACCTTGTCATCATTACTATTAAATGCTGTTTAAAAAGCTTAGCAGCGTTTGTTGTTGCGTGGCAGGTAATTGTCTAAAGCGTGTCTTGGCGCTTTCTGCTTCACCGCCATGCCAAAGTATTGCTTCTGTCAAACTGCTGGCGCGACCATCATGCAAAAACCGTGCTTCTGGGTCACGTGCGACAATACCAATGCCCCACAATGGCGGTGTACGCCACTCATGACTTTCGGCATTCTTTTCTTTGACGCCGTCATCTAAGCCTTTGCCCATATCGTGCAGCAATAAATCGGTATAAGGGTAAATGGTTTGCTGGGCGAGCAGCGAAAAGCGCACACTCGTGCCCGTTTTTTGTTTTGGCGTATGACAGCTCGCACAGCCCAATTGGGTGAACAGCTGCGCACCTTTATTAAAGGTCGATAAATCAGCCACTCGGCGCTCAGGCACTGCCAAGGCAGTCATAAAATCGGTCACCGCATCCAAGCTGCTGTCTGAAACCTCAGGCGTGCCGCCATTGGGCGCTGTCCAACAAATCGGCTGATTGGCTGTGCAATTGGGATCCATAAATACGGAAGTGGTCAAACCCATATCTTGTGACATGGCATTGGCGTTTTGGGTACGCAGGCTTGAGTTAATCGCCTTCCAACCAAAGCGGCCAATGCGCCGCTGTTTGCCATCCTGTACCCAATGTACGCGCCCACTGATGCCGTCGTTATTGTTATCGTCAGGGTCAGCTGCCGCAATGATATCCGCCTCAGGAATCAAGTCGAGCAAACCCATGCCGACCAATTGCGGTGAGATACGCCCACTGATAGCGGTATCTCCCAGCGGCTGATTGGGGTCGGTGGCGCTAAAGTCAAACTGGATACCGGTAGGTTGGTTGCCATTACTCGCTGTGATGGCGTAGCGCATTTTACCTTCGGGTACGATGCTGGCATCGATACTTTGATGTTGCATTTGCTCGCCGTAATAAGTGTGCGCAAGCCCTTGTTTGTTGCCGAGCCTAAATAAAATGGCGTCACTTAGCTCGCCATTTGCCGCATAAATAGGTTTGCGTCCTTCAGCGCTATGGCACTGGGTGCAAGCATTGGCGTTAAATAAGGGGCCAACGCCATCAAAGAGCACGCGACCTTGATTGGCTGGCGTCCATTCGGTGATAAATAGCTCGCGACCTGGCGATACGCCGCCCAAGGCACTGCTTGGTAGATTGGGCATAATTTGTAAAAATGGCCTTGAAATATCGGCAGCAATGGTAGCGTTGCCACCGGCTGGTAGCCAATTGATATCAGTTTCAGGAATGTTTGAGCTGTCTGGGTTTTCAGGTATAGTTGGCGGCGTAAGCTGGCTAGGTAACTCCGGTGTGTTAGAGCTGTCATTGTTTGAGCTATCTGAAGCGTCCGAACCGCCACACGCACTTAGTAATAAAGTTGCCGTTAAACAAAATAGCGCACGGCGTATGACAGGAAATAAAAGAGTAGAGGGAGGATTTGAAAGGTTTGGTGAGCAGTGATTTGGTGAATGAGGCAGTAGAGACATGGTAAGACCTAAAATGGCTAAAAATATCATTTATTAAAAT
>NZ_PJBX01000024.1:0-4507 GCF_002836335.1 Psychrobacter sp. Sarcosine-02u-2
TGTAGGGATGTTTAGAGAAGTTGCCGTT
Source organism: Psychrobacter sp. Sarcosine-02u-2 (assembly GCF_002836335.1). NCBI lineage: Bacteria > Pseudomonadati > Pseudomonadota > Gammaproteobacteria > Moraxellales > Moraxellaceae > Psychrobacter > Psychrobacter sp. Sarcosine-02u-2. Next base: position 29 of record NZ_PJBX01000024.1, read on the forward strand.
GTTTAATAAACCTTCGAATATGAGCCTTATTATGAAAATATATAAAGTAGGTCTACCGTTTATTGGCATGTCATCTTTGATGCTACTAATGTCACCTTTAGCAAACGCTGCTGAGATGTCGAACATGGATCATGGCAGTATGGACATGTCTGGTATGGATATGTCAGATATGGATCACAGCAGCATGGACATGTCTGGTATGGATATGTCAGATATGGATCACAGCAGCATGGATATGTCGGGCAATATGTCAGATATGGACCATAGTGGCATGGATATGTCAGGCGATATGTCGGATATGGATCATAGTGGTATGGATATGTCAGGCGATATGTCGGATATGGATCACAGTGGTATGGATATGTCAGGTGACATGTCAGATATGGATCATAGTGGCATGGATATGTCAGGCATGGACCATGGCAGTATGGATATGTCAGGCATGGACCATGGCAGTATGGATATGTCAGGTATGCAAGGTGGTAAAGCTCCAGCTGATGCTCGCAGTCCTGACTACTCGAACGGTGTTCCCTATGGTCGCTTTGGTAAGCCTGTGATGATGGATAGCTTACCGTTATGGGGCGTATCAGTAGACGATTTGGGCTATCAATTTGACGATGATCAAATCAATTATGAGTTTGATACGTGGTACGGTACAGACAGCAACCGCGTAACGCTACGTAGCGAAGGTAGTATCCAAACTAAAGATGATAAAGAAATTGATAGCTTAACCTCACTATCTTACTGGAAGCCACTTAGTATTTTTTGGAATGGGGAAGCCGGTGTTGCTTATGATACCGAAAATGATAAATCTGCCGTGATGGCTGGTATTGCAGGCACTGCACCTTACTTCATCGAAACCGATGCTAGAGCTTATTTATATACTGATGGGCAAGTTCGTCTAGATCTAGGTGCGGAGTATGAGTGGCGCTTAGATCAACATTGGGTAGTGATTCCAGAAGTAGAGCTGACGGCATTTAGCAAAGATGATACAGATAACCATATTACTAAAGGCTTTAATGAGTTTGGGGCTGACGTTAGGCTTACTTACGAGATGTTAAGTCGTCAGCTCGCGCCTTATGTGGGTATCAGCTATGAGACCGCTTTAGGCAACGCAAGAGATTTGCGACGTCAAGAAGACGAAGCTGTTGATTCTAGTAGCGTTACAGCTGGTGTGAAATTTTGGTTCTAGTGTTAACCATGTAAGTAACAACAGTTTATAACACTAGCTCTAAAAAAAGACACCTCTTTATTTAGGTGCCTTTTTACTAAATTAAGGACAAGAATATGAATAACCATATGGATAATAAACAGAAGCAAATGAACCCTTATGTAAAGTTCACAATCATGATTTTAACATCGACAGTCGTGATGTTTATCATGATGTATTTTAATACTTATCAATGGGATCACGTTTATTTTAGCGAAACCAGAGCTTATATGGCGTTATATATGGGCGCTATGATGGCTATTATTATGCTCGCCTTTATGACCAATATGTATAAAAAGACTAAGGTCAATCTAATGGTTTATGGGATTAGTGTCGTGCTATTTGCCTTTGGTTTATGGGGCGTTAGATCACAACAAACGGTCGATCAAGTGGATTGGATGCAGGCGATGATACCGCATCACTCGATTGCTATTTTGACCAGTTCGCGTGCTGATATCGAAGATCCACGTGTACGTCAGCTTGCTGATGACATTATCGAAGCACAAAAGCGTGAAATCGGTGAGATGCAAGCACTTATTGATGAGTTGGAATAATATATTATGATACCAATAAGTAAGCTCTTCTTTAAAAACTATTTACTATATCGCGTCTTTTAATTCTAACTATACCTACTCCTTACTTCAAAAATAACCTGTAAAACTGAAGTTCTACGAAGAAATAGATTAAGGTCGAATAAGTATGAAGCAAGATAGAACGACTCGCTATCAGAAGGATAGTTTGACATTATCAGGAACAGTTATGCTAGGTACCGGTGTCATGATCGGTGCTGGTATTTTCGCTCTGACCGGTCAGATGGCTCAGATGACGGGTTCGCTTTTCCCACTTGCTTTTCTAGCCGCCGCAATCGTTGTTTCTTTTAGTGCCTATTCTTATATCAAAATCTCTAACGCTTACCCGTCGGCTGGCGGTGTTGCAATGTACCTGCATCAGGCATACGGAGATCGTTTACCGACTGGATTTAATGCCCTGCTGATGTATTTCTCCATGGTTATAGCGCAGAGCTTTTTGGCCCGGACGTTCGGGTCATACACTATGCAGTTATTCGGTGGCGATGACAGCGGTCGCATGGTATCCATCCTTGGCGCCGCGCTTATTCTTGCTGCGTTCTTTATCAATTTACTTGGTAATCGTTGGATTCAGGGGGTTGCATCGGTTATCGGTATTATAAAAATTGTCGGTATTCTTATATTCGGGTTGGTTGGTATCTGGCTAGCTGATAGCTTTGCAGTTGATTCTTCTACATTAGATGACACTAATACTGTTGGTGACTTTCTTGGCGCAACGGCGCTAGGCATACTGGCATTTAAAGGCTTTACCACGATTACCAACAGTGGCTCGGAAGTAAAAAATCCTCATCGCAACGTCGGCCGTGCCATTGTAATATCAATCGCAATATGCGTAGTTATTTACACTCTAGTCGGTTTCGCGGTGTCTAGTAATCTATCTCTTGCCGAAATCATCGAAACTAAAGATTACTCCTTGGCTGCCGCCGCACGCCCAGCACTTGGCGACTATGGTCTATGGTTCACAGTTGCAATCGCAATGGTAGCTACCGCTGGCGGCCTCCTTGCTAGCATCTTCGCAGTCTCTCGTATGCTTGCTATGTTGACTGAGATGAAGCTGGTGCCTCATCGTCATTTGGGAATGCCGGGAAGCGTTCAAAAACATACGTTGGTCTATACTGTGGTGTTGGGTTTAGCTTTTACGACGTTATTTGACTTATCACGAATTGCAGCGCTTGGCATTGTTTTCTATCTAATTATGGATATCGCCATTCATTGGGGTGTTTTGCGATACCTTCGTCAGGATATAAAGGCGGTGATGTGGGTGCCTATAGTGGCCATACTTCTTGACCTGTTGGTTCTCGGCGGTTTTGTCTGGATTAAACTAAACTCAGATCCATTCGTACTTGGCGTAGCAGTCGTCACTATTGTAGTGATTGCTGTGGCTGAGCAGGTTTACCTGAAATCTTCAGCGAGGAAAAAAGCTATCGAAAAAGATACGCTTGCAGACCATCATTGACAGTAACATCAAAGAGTTTACAGAAAATTGTTTGGTTAAAAATTGCATAGATTTAAGCGTCTGCTTACTATCTTCAAGAATTGATTTCATGCAATACGATATTCATAAAGACAACAGGGAAAGTAAGCTATGAATGAGTCATTTAATCACGCTGGAACTTGGGGTCTCGCACTAATTGTTATTGTTCTGATTTCTTGGTTCTTTTACCGTTATTTCGCACCAAAGAACTGGCGTGAATGGGCGGGTGCTGGTGTAGTTCAGGCTTTCATTATTGCACTTTACGCAGAAATGTATGGCTTTCCGCTCACTATATATTTATTAGTACGGTTTTTTGGTTTGGACAGCCAATATGTCAGCGCTAGCTTATGGTCGACCCTTGTTGGTTTAGGTGAGACAGGCATGATGATCTCAATGCTACTCGGCTATGCTATTGCATTTTTAGGAGTCGGTCTTTTTGCTCAAGGTTGGCGCCAAGTCCACAAAGCACGAGGGGAAAATCGTTTAGTAACTGATGGACTCTATGCCTACGTACGTCATCCTCAGTACACCGGGTTGTTTATTGCACTGTTCGGTGAGGGTGTGGTGCATTGGCCAACTCTGTTTTCAATCGGTCTGTTTCCAGTGATTGTGCTTGTATACACATGGTTAGCTCGACGTGAGGAACGGCATATGTTTGAAGAGTTTGGTAAAGACTACCTTGCTTACAAACAGCAAGTGCCAATGTTTATTCCTCAATGGGGTCAATGGCGTCAACTTGCCGCCGCCGCACGAGTTAAAAAGTAATATCAATACAGGATAAAGCTTTAATTCATACAAATCCTTAGAGTTAGCATGGTTAGATACGATTGGTTATCTTGAGCTTGAACCACATCATACAATAGTGAGGATTACTAAGATGGTCAAATCAAACTTAACAACAAGTACTTTAAGGATTGCCCCTGTTGGCAATAGTGTATCGTTGTTTCTACTTATTAGTTATCTATTATGCATAGGGTTTGGTTTACTCGCACCCGAACAGATAGCGATGCAAGAAGCTTGGGCACCTCTACTACCTGGCTTTGAGTGGTTAACATGGACAGGTTTTCTAATTGGACTTGTAGAATCATATCTTTACGGTTGGTATTTCGCCATCTTGTTCGTGCCACTATATCGTTGGTTCGCCAAAGTGCGCTAAAGATATTGATATATTAACAGTCAGTAAACCTCTTCGGTTCGAGTAAAAATTA
>NZ_PJBX01000025.1:0-4463 GCF_002836335.1 Psychrobacter sp. Sarcosine-02u-2
GGGTAATTAAAGTGGACGTTTAATTGTTAAATTTAGTGTGTAGTCATTGCTGATTTAATGGCAAAAATATCGCATAATGGTTGCATCTATATATTAATAACAAATTGCTTTAGGCTGATTGACTATGAGCTCATCATTAAAAAGTACTGTTTTTTTAAATAAAGGGTTGTCGCTAAGCCTATTAACAGGTTTGATTATCAGCACCGCCAGTCTTTACGCGCCGATGACAAATGCCGCTGCTATTTATAAAGTTGTCGATGAAAAGACCGGTCAAGTGACCTTTACCGACCGTCCGCAAAACTACGAACAGCAGGCTGGCAAACAAATTAGCCAAACCAGCGTCATGACTGGCAGCGACAGTGTGGGTGCAAATAGTTCTAGTCAAACCAACAATGCCAACAATCAGCCTGTCAATACTACTCAAGCACCTGCTGCTAACACAACTGGCACCACTGCTAATAGTGACACAACCGCTAATAAAGCGCCCATTAATTATCAGCTGACGATAACAGAGCCTAGCGAAGAGCGGGCGTATCGTCGTCCGGTACAAAGCATCGATGTCAAGGTGCAAGTAAAACCAGCACTACAAGCAGGCGATAGCGTGAGCATTTACTTAGATGGTAACGAAGTGGCGCAGGGTTTGAGCGCTTCGATTGCCACCGTTGATATTCTACCGGGTGCGCATAATATCAAAGCGGTGATAAAAAATAAAAAAGGGCAGGTAGCAAAACAGGTCGAGCGTACCGTTTATGTCATTCAAAATACCCAAACCTTGCAAAAAAAGAAGAAATTAGCAGAGCAGCTGTTGGCGTATCAGCGCCTACCTTGGCACCAAAAAGTGTTATTAAAACTGCGTCAAGATGGCAAGCAGCCCAATATGTTGTCATTTACTAAGCCAATAGCTGATAAACCCATGACCCTTGAAGAACCGATAAAGAAATAACCTTGAATCTCTTGATTAAGTGTTAATAATAAAAATATAGCTATAAAATAAGGGCTGTCGCTGAATCAGTGGCTGCCCTTATTGTTAAAAACCATTTTTTATAACCGTCGTTATCTTATTTAGACAACTCAATCGTGCCATTGGCAGTGACTGAAATGGTACTGTTGCCCGATTCAAAATTTTGGCTTGGGACAGCGCTATCCATAGCAACTGATTCGGCTCTCATGCTATACATAGGGCGAGGGTAATTATTATTGTTGGTATTTAAGTTAACGGTTACTACACGATAGCCGCGCGCATCCCATGCACGGGTCAGGTTTTTAGCCTGCTGCTGAAAGGCGCGTGAAGCATCGGTCATAAGCTTTTGTTCAAGCGCATCTTTTTTGGCATCTGAAACCCCAAAGTTTAGATTTTCCATCACTAAGGTTTGTTGTAAGTCTGCAATCAGCTGGCTGGTGGCGACAAAGTCCGTACTCTTTAAGTCGATACTTGCTTGTCCTGTCCAACCAATGATTTTGTCATTTTTATCGTAGCGCGGATAGGTGCGCTGCTGGCCAGTACTGACCGTCACGCTCGGGTAGCGTTTGGCGATTTTCATCGCGTTATTGATTGAAGTATTAAGCGTGGTCGCTAGCGTTTTAGCATCTGATGCTTGCGCTTTTTTATACATAGTGGCGCGAACTTCGTCGTTTTGGACTTCCTCTTTGACTTCTGTCTGAAAAGTCAGCTGATCGTAGCCTGTGGGTTCTGCATGGGCGCTACCTATCATCGCTGTTAGTAGGGCGGCGGTACCCGTAGCAAGTACGGCTTTGTTCATCCAAGTGTTTCTCATGGTTATCTCCTAATTAGTGCTCGTAATGGTCATCATAGTTGTATGAGGGATATGGTCAGAAAACTCATTCTTATATGAGTATTTTTTGTATTGTTTTTTATGCAACATACCCTGACTAAAATAGCAAAAAATCAACAATTTGCTATGAGAATTTTGTCATTTAAGTTGCTGTTTAAATTTGGCTGCATCGTCACTTGCACGTAGTACTGACGAGGTTGTGTATCGCCTAAAGCAAACAGTTTGACAATGGGGGTTGTAATAATAAAAAAATCTTGTATAATCTGCAACTGGTGGCTCCATTGGTAGCCTCGCAACATTGTTCTATGAATCCCGCCAGGACCGGAAGGTAGCAACGGTAATAGTTATAATGTGTGCCGAGGATGTGCTGATGGAGTCGCTTTTTTTTGCCTAAAATTTGCTGATAGTCCTGTTATATCGCTTTAAACGAGTCAAACCTAATAATAAGTCCTTCATTGTAAAGGGCTTTTTTTTCGCCTGATTTTAAACTTCAAACAAAATATATGGGTTAAAATACAATGTAGTAACCTTTAATAACAATATTGTGAACAAAAAACCTTTTGGAGTCTGATAATGAAAATGTTCGTTTGGCTATTCATTGCAGTGGTGGTATTGATCGTAGTGTTTGGGGTGTCAGTATTTAATAAGCTGGTACGTGCCCGCAACCAAGCAAAAAATGGCTTTGCGCAAATCGATGTGCAGCTAAAGCGCCGTCATGATTTGATTCCAAATTTGGTCGAAACCGCCAAGCGTTATCTGAGCCATGAAGAAGAAACGCTGACCCGTGTGATTAATGCGCGTAATCATGCTCAGAGTCTGCAAGATTCTACTAAGCATCAGCCAGATTCGCTTGAACATATGGCGTTGTTTGCCAAAGCAGAGGGTATGTTGTCAAAAGCCTTGGGGAAATTCTCAGCGGTCGTAGAAGCCTATCCTGAGTTAAAAGCGGACAGTATGATTAAAGAGCTGATGGATGAGCTCACCAACACCGAAAACCGCATAGGCTTTGCCCGTCAGCATTATAATGACAGCGTGATGTTTTATAACAATGATCGCGAAGTATTTCCCAATAATCTTGTCAGCACAACCTTTGGCTTTCGTCCACTTAGCCCATTGGTCTTTGAAGATAGAAAACTCATTGCTCAAGCACCTGTCGTCGATATGGGCTGATATTTGTATCATATTAAATGCAGTTAGTTATGGTTAGGTAAAATACATAGATGGATTTTTTTGGTGCACAGCGTAGCCGTACTCAGCGCAGCTTGTTGCTTTATGGGTTATTTTTTCTGATTGTCTTTGCCCATATTGCTGTAGCACTTGGGGTTATGGCGCTGCTGCTCACGCTATTTACCGGTGGCATTTATCATTGGGTATTAATACTGGTTGCTGTCTGGACAATCGGTAGCTTTGTCGTTGGTAGTTTTTTAGAGTATAGACGCTTAAAAGCAGGTGGTCGGGCGATTGCCCAACGTGTGGGTGCAGTGCGCTTGTTTATCGACCACAGCCAAGACACTTGGGAGCATAGCCAAGGAGTTGCCCATCAGCATCAGCCTGTATCAAAAGTTCGCTTTAGTGCCCGCCAGATTGCCGTGCGTGATGAGCGGGATTTCCCGCCTGTTTATCGGCGTTATTATGAGATTGCCCAGCAGCTAGCCATTGCTTCAGGTTTGCGAATGCCAATTTTATATGTGCTGCCTGAAGAACAAGGCATTAATGGTTTTGTGGCGGGTCGCCATAGCCAAGATATGGTACTCGTCGTCACCCAAGGTGCGCTAGATAAACTATCTGATGAGGCGCTATACGGGCTAATAGGGCATGAATATGGTCATATCTTACATGGTGATGCGACGTTTAATTTACAGCTAATGGTGGTGCTATCAGGATTGCAATTACTCTATGACTGGAGTGATTCTATTAATAATTTTGGTTCTGGTTATAAAGTTAGTTATCAAAACACTCAGCAAAACAAGCAGCAAAACTATTTTGATGGCTCTTTTAATGATGCGGTCAATCAAAGCAACCCTTTACCGCAAAAAGCAATCGATAGCCATGCACGTAGCACTGAAGCGCAGACAGCCAACTTTACCACTCATAGTGAATGGGTCGCCCACTGGCAAAACCAGTCGCAAAGCCAGCAATCTTCAGCTAAGAGTCAGTCAAGATGGCTACAACATAATGATAAGTTCAATAGTCAAGCGCCGCGTAATATCTGGACATTATTAATCCATGGATTGAGTTTTTCTAGTATGGCCAGTGCGCAACTGATTAAACACAGCTTTAATCGTGAGCGCGAGTTACTTGCCGATGCGACTAGCGTGCAGCTCACACGCTCACCAGCTATTATGGAAACCTTAAAGGCCATTCACCAAAATGCACTTGGTTCGCGCCTAACTGGCATCGCCGATATCAATGGATTAAGTCATTTTTTCTTTGCCAGTAGTGGTGCCGATTTAGGTGATGTCTCTTGGTTTGCCACGCATCCAAGTTTGGCTGAGCGTATGAGTGCCATCAATGCCAACGCTTATCATGATTTCGCCGTGCAAGTGGCTAAAGAAAAACGTCTCAATCAGCAAAAGATAAAAGAAATTTATGAGCAGCGCCGCTTGGGTGATTGGGGTGTGATAGTAGCAAATAGCCTAAGTAAAAATAAATTTGCTGATAAAAATATTA
>NZ_PJBX01000026.1:0-3787 GCF_002836335.1 Psychrobacter sp. Sarcosine-02u-2
CTGGCAAGGCGGGGTGCTCATTAAAGTAAACCCACGCTACACCAGCCAAACCTGCTTTGAATGCAAGCATATCGCTAAAGAAAATCGACAAACCCAAGCTAAGTTTGAGTGCGTCCAATGCGGGCATAAAGCAAATGCTGATGTGAATGCAGCTAAAAATATTCTTGCGGCAGGACATGCCGTTTTGTCTGCGGAGGGAGGATGCGGTAAAGGTCGCCCGTTGAAACAGAAAACTTGTGACATTCGTGAGAAAGTCGCCTAAGCGCTAACGCTTTTAGAATCCCCCACTTGAGCTTAGCGAAAGTGGTGGGAGTATGTCAACTACCATAATGAAGACAGGGCATTTACTTATTACTGTCATCTTATCAACAACTATTTTTAGCAAAATTTTACCGTCATATTTATTAGCACTACTTTCAGTATTTACATAACCGTTATAAACGCAATGAAAAAGCATTGAAACACGACGTATTATTTTATTTTTAAAGCCCGCCTGACTATCATGCATAAAAGCACAGAAGCACTAATGCACTGAAGTAACGAACATGCAGTGGGCAACCAAATACAAGGATAATCGCTTGACTGATTCCATAAGCCGCCGTATACATTTTGAATCGTTGACCCCAGCACAGCTGAAAACCGTGCTCGGCGAATATAATAACCACATGAAATACATCCAAGAACGCCTCGATATTAAAATCAGCCAACGCCAAGGCGACTTCTGTTTAAGTGGCGATATTTTGGGCGTTGAGCGCGGCGAACGCATCATTTATAAAATGGTCGATGAAGCGCAAAACACCAAAGATATCAGCGCCGAAGAGCTGCACTTAATCATTCAATCGAGCATCGCCCGTGATGAAGACTTAGAGGCTGATAAGCAATCGGCTGCCGAGGAAGATGCTGATAATTTGGAAGCCGCTACTGACTTTACGCCCATTAGTCTGCGTACCCGTAAAGGTAAAATCATTCCGCGCGGTGGTAATCAGCAGCGTTATGTCAGAGATATTTTAGCCTCTGATGTGTCGTTTGGTATTGGGCCTGCTGGTACGGGTAAGACCTATCTTGCTGTTGCTTGTGCGGTCGATATGCTTGAGCGCAACGAGATTGAGCGTATTTTATTGGTGCGTCCGGCGGTAGAAGCTGGCGAAAAACTGGGTTTTTTACCTGGGGATTTGACTCAAAAAATTGACCCTTATTTGCGCCCTTTATATGATGCCCTGTATGAGATGCTTGGCTTTGATAAAGTCGGTAAAATGCTCGAAAAGCAAATCATTGAGGTCGCCCCCCTTGCTTATATGCGCGGTCGTACGCTAAACAATTCGTTTGTTATCTTAGATGAAGCGCAAAATACCACGCCTGAGCAGATGAAAATGTTCTTGACCCGTTTAGGTTTTGGTTCGCGGGCGGTTATTACTGGTGACATCACGCAGGTCGATTTGCCGCGTGGGCATAAATCAGGTCTGGCACAAGCGATGGATATCTTAAGCGGTATCGAAGAGATTCATATCACTAAGTTTGACTCAAAAGACGTCGTGCGCCATCAATTGGTGCAAAAAATTGTTGAAGCTTATGATGTCTTTGATGAAGAGCAACTTGCCTTACAAGAAAAGCGCAAGTTTGAGCGCATGAAAGAGCAAGAGCGTAAACAAGCCATTTCTGATGCCGCCGCTAAGTTATAAGCTATTTTAAGCGACGTATATATATGACACAAACCGGATTTAATATCCGGTTTTTTAGTGTTAGATATTTATTGTTGAATATTTTTAATATTGATATAAAAAAGGATAATGGCATGAGCCCAGCCGAACATAATAACGCTGATAATCATTTAGATGAGAATATTAATAGCCGTTTTAATAATAAAGAGAACGGTGAGAACTTAGACGCACTTAATACTAATGACAGCTTAGCCGTGCTTGATATTAGCGCCGCCGATAGCATCGATGACGAGATACTTGAGAGCTTTTATAATCGCGAAAAACTGTTAAAAGTCATGATAGCGACATTGGATTATATCGATGAGCGTATTAACCATGGTCTGACGCTGCCTTACTTTGCTGATATCGATAGTGAGATATGGCAAGAAAAAACCAAAGCGCTCGATATTTATATTACCGATGCCCTCGAAGGTCAAGAGCTAAATTTAGAGGCGCGCGGCAAAGATTATGCCACCAATATTTTATCCTACCCAAGCGACTTGCCAGCGGCAATCATTGGGCTGATGCCAACGTTGCCGCTAGGCGAGCTGGTGATTTGTCATGCTGTGGTGGTACGTGAAGCTACTGAGCAAAACAAGACCGTGGCGCAGCACATCAGCCATTTATTGATACATGGCATACTGCATCTACTGGGCTTTGACCATGAGCTCGGACAAGCCGAGCAAGATGAGATGGAAAGTTTTGAGATTGCTATTTTGGCAGAGTTAGGCCTACCAAACCCTTATCTCTAAGATTTTTAGCCTTGTTTAACTTTTCTTTAATATGGTTTTTTGCGCTTGATCCATCTGATTAATCATCTGATCTAAGCCTTTGACATGCACGCTGCGCTGCGGGAATGGGATGTCAATCTTGTTATCATCAAGGGCGTTTTTGAATTGTTCTAATAAATCACACTGCATCGCCCACCAATCATCGTTGGTGGTCCAGACATTCAAGGTTAAATCGACTGAGTTGTCACCCAAGTTGGTCACGCGTATCACAGGCGCTGGATCGGTAAACGCCAGTGGATTATTTTTTGCCAAATTTAGCATAATATCTTTGGCGGTTTTGATATCGGCGTCATAGCCAATACCAACGGTGATATCGACGCGGCGGTTGGGTAACGCCGTATAGTTAATCACCGCCGAGGTGGTGATATCGCCATTTGGAATGATAATATCGTGATTATTGATGGTCGTTAAATGGGTATTGACTAAGGTGATCTCGGTGACTGTACCGGTGTAACTGCTGATTTGCACATAATCGCCGCGCACAAACGGACGAAAGGTCACAATCATAATACCAGCGGCAAAGTTGGATAGCTGATCTTTCAGTGACAAACCAATCGCCACCGCCGCGCCGCCCAAGATAGCAACGACCGAAGTAGTCTGCACGCCGACTTTGCTAAGCGCTGCCAAAATCACGATGACCAATAATATGCCATATAATACGCGGCTTAAAAAATTGGCCGCCGTCGCCTCTAAATGGCTACGTAGCATAATGCGATTGCTGATAGCAACGATTTTCTTTGCTAACCAGCGCCCTATCATAAATATTAATAAGGCAAATGCGATTTTAAGCGCAATGCTGAGCGCATTTTCTGTTAAGGTAGCAAGATCGACGGTAAAACCTAAAAATTCCATACTGACTCTTTATTTCCAAACTGTTTGATCATTAATTTTTGTCTTTTTAATGTTTATTATCATTTAACCTTTTTTAAAAAATGCATAATAACTATATAAGACCGGCACTAAATTTAAACAAAGTTATTGACATACTCCCACCACTTTCGCTAAGCTCAAGTGGGGGATTCTAAAAGCGTTAGCGCTTAGGCGACTTTCTCACGAATGTCACAAGTTTTCTGTTTCAGCGGGCGACCTTTACCGCATCCTCCCTCCGCAGACAAAACGGCATGTCCTGCCGCAAGAATATTTTTAGCTGCATTCACATCAGCATTTGCTTTATGCCCGCATTTGACGCACTCAAATTTAGCTTGAGTGCGTCTATTTTCCTTGGCGATATGCTTGCACTCAAAGCAGGTTTGGCTGGTATATTGCGGATTGACTTTAACAAGTAATCCGCCTGTCCAA
>NZ_PJBX01000027.1:0-3780 GCF_002836335.1 Psychrobacter sp. Sarcosine-02u-2
TATATTTGTCCTATGCATCCAGAAGTAAGAGATGTTGAAAAAAGTGACTGCCCAATATGTGGCATGTTTCTTAAACCTGAAGACGAAGTTGCTAAAGATGATAGTCACGCTAGCTGTCATGGAAAGGATACTGATAGTAGCGGAGTAAAATCTGTTAAAGGCGGTAAATACGATAAAGTACCTGCTGATTACGATGGCACGGTATATACCTGTCCTATGCATCCTGAAGTGAGAGACGTTAGAAATAGCGGTTGTCCGATATGTGGTATGGCGCTTGAGCCCGAAACGCTTACTATCGGTGAAGAGGACACCTCAGAGCTTGACGACATGACTCGTCGTTTTTGGATATGTACCGTGTTGACTGTACCGCTATTAATATATGTGATGAGCGGTATGTTTGGAGTTGACTTTAGTCAGTATGGTATACCTTCACAGGTTTTACAATGGGCTGAGTTAGTGCTCGCGACCCCTGTAGTGCTTTGGGGCGCCGCCCCGTTTTTCGTTCGTGGCTGGCAGTCTATAAAAAGCCGCAATCTAAATATGTTTACTTTGATTGCGATAGGCGTAGGCGCTGCTTATATTTTTAGTATTGTCGCGACCTTTTTTCCCGATATTTTCCCAGACAGTTTCAGAGATGCCTCTGGTCAAGTCGGAGTCTACTATGAAGCAGCAGCTGTCATTGTAACCTTGGTGCTACTGGGTCAAGTATTAGAGCTCAAAGCCAGAAGCCAAACTTCAGGTGCGATTAGAGCTTTGCTTGAGCTCGCACCACCAACCGCAAGACGTGTCGATGAAAACGGTGAAGAAGTCGAAGTCTCGCTTGATGAGGTCGTCACTGGCGATAAGCTACGGGTTAAACCAGGTGAGAAACTACCCGTAGATGGTACAGTGATCGATGGTAATAGTAGTGTTGATGAATCAATGGTGACGGGTGAGCCAATCCCTGTATCAAAAGTAGCAGGAGATACAGTGACTGGTGGTACGGTAAATGGCACCGGAACGCTATTAGTCGAAGCGGTCAATGTTGGAGCAGATTCAGTATTATCTAAAATTGTACAAATGGTTGCTGAAGCCCAGCGTAGCCGCGCGCCTATCCAGCGCTTGGTAGATCAAGTGGCGGGTTGGTTCGTACCTATTGTTATTGTCAGCTCTATCATAACCTTTATTGTCTGGGCGATATTCGGCCCTGAGCCCGCTATGGCCTATGCCTTGGTTAACGCGATTGCGGTACTGATTATTGCTTGTCCTTGTGCCCTTGGTCTAGCGACGCCGATGTCCATTATGGTTGGTACCGGCAAAGGCGCGCAAAACGGCGTCCTCATCAAAAATGCTGAAGCGTTAGAGAGTATGGAAAAAGTCGATACCATTGTCGTCGACAAGACCGGAACACTGACCGCTGGTAAGCCCGAGCTTACCGCAATTGATGCGCAGGTAGGTCAAGATGAAGACGAGTTCCTCGCATTGGTAGCCTCAGTAGAAAGCGCTAGCGAGCATCCTTTAGCAGAAGCTATCGTTAGAGCAGCTCAAGAAAGATCACTCATTATTCCTAAAGCTACTGACTTTAATTCGACTACTGGCGAAGGCGTACAAGCCGTGGTCGATGGTAAGAAAGTCGCTATTGGTAACTCTAAGCTTATGGAAAGCCTAAATAGTTTTGATAATGAGCTGTCCACTAAAGCTGATGTCCGTAGAAAAGACGGTGAAACGGTAATGTTTGTGGCTATAGACGGTAAAGCTGCTGGTATTATTTCAGTTGCTGACCCTATTAAACCAAGCACTAAAGAGGCTATTTCACTGCTTCATGACGCAGGTTTAAAAGTTGTGATGCTAACCGGTGACAACGAAAAAACTGCTCAGGCAGTCGCCAATAAACTAGGTATTGATGAAGTTCATGCGGATGTCTCACCAGAGGATAAAAACCGTATCGTCAAAGAAATGCAAGACAGCGGTAAATTGGTCGCTATGGCGGGTGATGGTATCAACGACGCACCAGCGCTAGCGCAAGCTAATGTTGGTATCGCTATGGGAACCGGTACCGATGTGGCGATGGAGAGTGCGGGCATTACCCTGCTAAAAGGTGATTTAATGGGCATTGCCAAAGCTTATAAGCTTAGCCACGCCACCATGCGCAATATCAGACAGAATCTGTTTTTTGCCTTTATCTACAATGCACTTGGTGTTCCTATTGCCGCAGGTGTGCTCTATCCCATATTTGGGCTTCTGCTCAGTCCGATGATAGCAGCGGCAGCGATGAGCTTGTCGTCATTCTCGGTGATTGCTAACGCGCTGCGATTGCGCCGTTTGAAACTATAATTCTGGTACGGTAAAAAGTGTTCTAAAGCACACTGACACATACTGGTCTAAACAAGATCACAAAATATAAGGATACCGTTATGGGCAGCTTTTCTATTACACATTGGCTGATTTTATTGGTCGTAGTGGTGGTCGTATTTGGTACTGCCAAGCTTAAAAATGCAGGTAAAGATTTAGGCGGTGCGGTGAAGGGTTTTAAAGAAGCGGTCAAAGATGAAGAACCCGAGAATGCTCGCAAAAATCATGTGCTTAGCCATGAAAATAGTACGCCAGCTGCAAGTAATGATTTAAATACGCGTGTAGGTAATCAGGCTGATGATATGGAAATCAGCCCTATTTCCACTGATGACCAGCCTAAAGTATGAAGCGCGCCGCTTATAAATAGCGGCACTAAGTAGTCTATTAATATATGTGACTGTTATGTTTGATATTGGGTTTTCCGAATTACTCTTGTTTGGCGTCATTGCTTTAATCGTATTGGGCCCAGAAAAACTGCCGCAAGCCGCACGTACCGCTGGGCAATGGTATGCCAAACTGCGCCGTACAGTATCCACTCTACAATCTGAAATAGAAGCTGAGCTTGATCTAGCTGAAACACGTCAACAAATGCAAAATGAACTTGCGAAAATCCGTCAGACCGAGTCGGATATGAAGCGCGAATTAGCAGAAATGCGTGGCAGTATGCAAAAGTTTGAGCAGTCACAGAACCAAAGCCTAGACGCTTCACATCAGTCAATCACCCCTTATGATAAAGACCATCAACAGAATACTACCTCCTCGTTCATTAAACAGGAGGCGGATCAGTGAGCCTATTTAAACGGCAAAAAAGTCGACAAGAAAAAATAACAGATATAGAGTTTGAGGCGCCAACAGATACAACACAGAATAGTGAGTCTGGAGATACGTTAGGTACGCTTGGCGATATGCCTATTACCGGACATTTAATCGAGCTGCGTACGCACTTAATAAGAATATGCGTGGTCGTCTTAATTATATTCTTAGTATTGGTGGGATTTTCACGCGAGCTTTATAATCTTTTATCAGACCCATTAGTGGCGCAGTTACCCATCAATTCGACCATGATTGCCACTGATATAACGTCAAACTTTATGGCACCCATTCGCTTAACGATATTCGTCGCCGCATTTTTAGCAATGCCTTATATCCTGTATCAAATTTGGTCATTTGTAGCTTCCGGCTTATATAAAAAAGAGAAGAAAATTGCCATTCCTGTACTGCTATCTTCGATATTTCTATTTTATGCTGGTGTTGCTTTTTCCTACTTTGTCGTACTCAAAGGGGTATTGAAATTTTTTATTATGTTCGCTCCGCAGAACGTTATACCAATGACCGATATTGACAGTTATCTGAGCTTTGCCCTCAAGCTATTTATGGTGTTTGGACTGACTTTTGAGATTCCAGTGGTTACCTTATTGCTGATAATGGCCGGAATCGTTTCTACTCAAA